>NZ_OY730260.1 GCF_963422545.1 uncultured Flavobacterium sp. | reverse complement strand
TGTGTTTTCTTAAGCTGCTCTTTCCAAACCTCATCTTCTAATTCCGGAAAAGTAAAATTCATCATGGCTTTCATCATCGGATGATTGACAACACCATGAAGTGCTTCATTTATTTCTGAATCATAAAAAGGTCGAATGGCATCAAATTTCTGCATTATAAATATCTATTTTAGTGGGCAAATGAACAAAAAAAAAATCAAAGTATTGTAAGGTATGGGTTAAATCCCAAAAACGTCTTTTGAATTTTGTGTCGTAATTGTCGCTATTTCTTCTTCAGAAACGTCATATATATCGGCTAATTTACTGATAACATTTACCAAATAACTGCTTTCATTTCGTTTTCCCCTATACGGAATTGGAGCTAAATAAGGCGAATCAGTTTCGAGAACAATATGCTTCAAATCGATTTGATTTAAAAATTGGTCTATTTTTCCGTTTTTGAAGGTTACTACTCCTCCAATTCCCAACTTCATATTGTACGAAATCGCCTGAAGAGCTTGTTCATGCGTTCCGGAAAAACAATGAAAAATTCCAAACAAATCATCTGATTTCTCTTCTTCCAGAACTTCAAAAATTTCATTAAACGCTTCACGGCAATGAATCACAATTGGTAATTTGTATTGTTTTGCTAACTGAATTTGTCTCTTAAATGCTATTTGCTGTTCTTTAAGATGGGTTTTATCCCAATACAAATCAATTCCGATTTCACCAATGGCATAAAACTTTCTTTTTGCCAGTTCGTTTTCTACATGTTTTAACTCCTCTTCATAATTATCTTTCACGTAAGTGGGATGCAAGCCCATCATCAAAAACACATAATCAGGATAATTTTGCTCTAAATCGTACATAGATTGCGTTGCAGCGGCATCAATAGCAGGGATAAAAAAACGTGTTACTCCTGCGTTTATAGCTCTTTGCATCATTTCGTCACGATCCTGATCAAATTCTTCCGAATATAAATGTGTATGCGTGTCGGTAATTATAGGTGTTGAATTCAATTGTTTTAATTTTTTAAAGGTTCAAAATTACGACAATATTAAAAACTTTCCCAATTTGAATGAGGTGGCACGCGGATGACACGGATTCACTTCGTGAAAACGCGGATAAAAACGGATCTTTTTATTTGTTTTGTGTCCGTGTTTTTTGTCAGACTGAGCGAAGTCGAAGTTCCGCAAAGTAATTTATTAAAATCTGTAGACTTTTAATACGTGTAAAAATCATAGCCTTTGTCAAAGTTTTAAAAACTTTGACAAAGGCTATGATAAGCATTGTAAATAAAAAAATCCGCACTCATCTGTATTTTTACGAAGTGAATCCGTGTCATCCGCGTGTCATTTAACTGAATGTTTAAACTCCCTTTTCAATAAACAGTAAAGCGCGATCCAGAACTTCGTCTTTTCCTTCCTGAATTCCTTTAATGGTTGGTTTAACTTCGATATCAGGAACAATTCCAATTCTTTGCGTTTCGCGTCTATCCGGATAATAAACACCAATTCCTGAAAATAATGTATGAAATCCTTCAAAATCAAATTCTGAAACATTTCCATCTGCACCAGCACTCTGGCTTCCTATAATAGTTGTGCTACCCGCAGCTTGAAAGCACATTGCTGTCCATTCTGATTGGCTTACGGAATCTTCATTAAGTAATACAATTACCTTTCCTTTGTAATTATCCTTGTTTTCAAAACCACTTTTACTTTCTCCACTCCATTTAAATCTTCCCGGATAACTTAAAACTGGACGTGTGTAAACTGCAAATTCCTTTTCATGAGCATTTAAAAAATTTGATATCTCTCCAAAAGTCCCCTGCGGATAATTTCTCATATCAAAAACAATTGCCTTAGTAAATTGTAAAGCTTCTATCATGTCAGGAACATGCCTAACTTTTATGAGTCCCATATTTACATAACCAATATTATTATCTAAAAGTTTAAATTTTTCCTTCTTTTTCTGTGCTCCTTTTTTAAATTCATTTCTATGAGAATCATGATAATCAAACCAAGTCATAGTTTTTGTAACATACTTGTCATTTTTTAAAAACTCTACTTTTACAATATCTGAATTACTTAGTAAAATTTTCTTAACCAATTTATCTAAATATGCAGGTTCATTAGAAGCACAGATCAAATCTCTATTTTCTAAAATAATCTCTCTTATTGTTTTATCATTTATTTTAGTAATTACATCTCCAACTTTTATATCATCTGCCTGAGCAAGACTATCACCCAAAATTTCTGTAACGACCAGTTTCTCATCAATTATCTTTCCATCAGCAGGAAAATATCTCTTAATTTTAGGACTTGTCAAAGATGAATACATAAAGAACTCTGTATGACTGTCATCAAGTCTGGAAACCATTTTTTTCATTGCTAAATAAAAATCATCCTGATTTTCCGCTTTAATCACAAGAGGTATTATTTTTTCTAAAGTCGTATCCCATTTCTGATCCATTAGATATTTATCAGGGAAAAAATATTCTATTAAATTCCAGTACATAAAAATCATTCGAAGTTTTGAATTTTTATCCTTAAAGTCTGGGTTGGCATAACTTTCGTTTTTCAAAGAAACATTCCCAACATGTTCTTCTCCCTGAATATAAAACTGTTCTCCCTGAAACCTATTCTCTTCAATAAACTTCAATTTCTTAGAAAGTTTTTTAGAAAACAGCTTATTATTGAACCAACTTAAATCAAAATTCTTATCAAAATATTCTATATCTTTTGGAGTCGCAATTGGCGCTATTTCCTTTATCGCGCCAAGATCATCTATCCAGTTTTCGAGAATCAATGAAAACTCTTCTTGGGTTTGCGCTTTCTCTATTTTGGGTAATTTTTCTAAAAGCTGATTGTCCCAATTTACTTCTCCATTGGCAACTTTCGAGTGATAATATTTTAAGAATCCCCAAACCTTGCAAGTGGCGGCAAGTTTTTCGGTTTCACTAATTTTAGTGCTGCCGAAAACGATTTGCGAAAAGATAATAAGAAGAAGTAAAATGATTTTTTGCATTCAATCAAAAGGATAAAATTATTGATGGTTTTGGTTCGTTTTTATAAAATTCGAATTTATATATTAAAATCTAAATTAATTTACGGCTTTACGTAAAAGTGACCCTTGACGGTAAATAGCACACGGATTTAACGGATTCACTTCGTGAAAACGCGGATTTAAACTGATTTTTTATTTGATTTTTTTTTGTCAGACTGAGCGAAGTCGAAGTCCCGCGAAGGTTATCTACAGTAAACCCGACAGGTTTTAAAAACCTGTCGGGTTTGAGTACGTATAAAAATCTTTGTTTATTTTATGAAATTTCAATCTAATCCAACTCGTCCAAAAGAGCCTGAACATCATCATAATTTTCGTAATCCTCAGATATAGTTCCCAAGATTTCTTTACATCCTTTATAGTCTTTCTGTTTTAATTTGGATAAAGCCAAATTCCATTTTGCTTTATCTCTATAGACAGAGCTTCCGGATTTTAATTCGTTAAAAACCGTTTCTGCTTTCTTATATTGACTTTCTTCTAATAAAGAAACGCCATAAAAATATTCTATTTCAGGTGTTTTATTTTCTTTTAAAATTGTCTCAAAAAGCGAAATCGCTTCTGTATATTTTCTTTCATTAAAAGCTGCTTCTGCTTGTTTTAAAGTTTCCTTTGTTTCTCCTCTCTCAGTAAAAGCAGCTTTCTCAGGATGATTATAATCTTCAAAAACTGGATTCTGATTATAATTAAAAAAGAACAATCCAAATAAGATTATTACAGAAGCCGCTGCCGCAAAATACCATCCATTTAGCGCTATAACTTTTGGTTTACTGGTATTGAAATGTTTGTCTGAGATTGTTTTCAAATTTGCTTTAAACGCTTCTCTTTCTTCTTCATATCCAAATTTATTTTCCAATTGAACATGCAGATTTTTAAAAGTCTCAAATTCTGAAGCCATTTCGGGATCTTCAGATAATTGTTTTTCAAAACTATTTCTTTCATCAACCGTTAGTTCGCCTTGAAGATATTGATCGAATAATATGTAGCGTTCTTCGTTCATGACTAATTATTTTTTAGAGATTTAAAATTTTTGGCTTCCTGAATCCACTGCGTTAACTGACCAACGCATAACGATTTCTTTTTGCGAACATAGCCGTACGTTACGTTTAGTTTCTCGGCAACTTCTTCCATTGATTTAATCGTAAAACTCAACTTCAATAATTCCTGGCATTTTTCGCCCAGTTTCTGAAACATGGTGTCAAAAAGCTGCTGTTTTTCGTCAAATTCTTCCGTTTGTCCAATTAATTCAAGTGCAGATTCATTGATAGATACTGCATCTTCATTTATTGTTACCCCTTTATTCGATGTTTTTTTGAGTTCGTTGAGCCATTTTCTTTTACACAATAAAAAAAAGTAGGCATCAAACGGACAAGTCAACTGTAATGTATTGGCTTTAGCCTGATTAAAAAGCAAAATCATGACTTCCTGCACCACATCCTGCGCATGTTCTTTATCGCCGGAGTTGTTCATAATAAACATAACGACCTTAGGAACAAACTTCTTGTAAATCGTATGAATGATTGCCGAATCGTTTGCAGCAAGTCCTTCAATATACATTTGATCAGGATGAATTTTAGTTTGACTCATAAAAAACACATTTTGTTAGCTAATTTAAGAAAAAGAATCTGAAATAAATTTCAAACAAAAGGGTAACAATTATAAAATCAAGTTGATATAACGTAACGATACTCTTTTAGTAGTAATAAAAGTACGATCAAAATGGCACACAGATTAAACGGATTAAACAGATTTACGCAGATTTTTTTATTCTCTAATTTGAAATTTGTGCTGATTCGCGCAATTGCTTCGCCTGTTCGCTATTGCTCGGGTCGTGACAAAAACTCCTTTGACAAATCATCAAAAATTAAGAAAAATGGAAACGTATCAATTTATAAACGAGAAAACCTTAGATCAGTTTAACAAAATGATTGCTGCCAAAAAACGAAATGGTTTTGTCATCATTGAGCACAACGAAAAATTACCCTATGTAGTTTTATCCAAAGAAAAAAAAGCCATTAACCATTTCCTTCATCTCTTTCTTGCCTGTATCACATTTGGACTTTGGGCAATTGTTTGGATCTATTTAATCGTTACGCTTTCGCGGAAAAAAAACATTCTCGTCGCCGTAGACGAAGACGGAAACTTGTTTGAAGACAAATGCCTTTCAAAATAAAAAATCGGGGTAACAATTTTAAAGGCAAGTTGATATAGCATTATAAAACAAGTTCAAAAAAAATATTTTAAAAACAAGGGTAACAATATCAAACCTCAATTGATATAAGAACATAAAACTATAATTAACAACCAAATCTGAAAAACCACTTGATACTAATCAAGACAGATTTATAAAAACTAGAAATCATGAACACAAACTTTAAGAAAATCGGGCTTTTATTTTTATTAGTAATCGCTTTTGCAAGTTGCAGCACTACCGACGACGGCAGCAACAATCTTGTTTTGCCACCAACCGGAGCCGCTTTTAAAAGCATTAACGAAAAAGGAATCAAGAAAAATACGCAAAATTTTACCATTACAGCCGGAACTGGTGTTATAACCATTACTTCGGCAAAAGGAGTAAAACTGAACATCAACGGTGATTGTTTGACCAAAAACGGAGTTCCTGTAACCGGAGTTGTTGATATTGAATACATCGAACTTTTTGACAAAGGAAATATGTTAATCACCAACAAACCAACAATGGGAATCACACTTGACGGAAAGAAAAATTTATTGATTTCCGGAGGAGAATTCTTCGTCAAAGCCACACAAGGCGGAGTAGAGCTTAAAACATCTTGTTATATGAATATGATAATACCAGCAACTTTAACCGATGGTGTTGACAATACAATGACTTTATGGAACGGTGTAATTGATGATAAAGGCGAACTAGCCTGGGAGCAACCTAAACCAAATGCTGACGGAACTGGCGGAAAAGGCGGCGTACAAGGTGAAGGAAACAATTATTATGTAACTTTTGGAAACTTTGGCTGGACAAATGTTGACCGTTTTTACAGCGATCCAAGACCAAAAACAACAATTCTTGCCGATGCTCCTGATGGTTATGACAACAATAATAGCGCAATTTATTTGTCTTATGATGGCGAAGGAACAAACGCACTTGCTAAATTAGATACTTATACTCCTGCCGGATTATTCAGCGAACATTACGGACAAATCCCAATTGGTTTAAAATGTCATGTGATTTTTGTGACCGAAGATAATGGACAATGGCGATATGCAATCAAAGCTGTAACCGTTGCCGCAAACGATGTTTACACCTTTACACTAGCCGAAACAACAGTCGGCACAGAAGCTCAACTAGTAGCTGCAATCAATGCTATTCAGTAACTTACAAAATATTTTTTAAGAAAAAGTGGTGATTTGCTCATCACTTTTTTTTACATTTAATCAAGTTTTCAAATTAATTCTGATGATTTTCAGAAGCTAATCCTGCTGTTCGCTATATCTTTTCCTAGCTAAAGAAGCCAGAAAAAGGATACCGCTCCCATCAGGGCTAAAAACCACTAGTTATGAAACCACTATCATCTATTCTCTTCATTCTTTTTTCTATATTCTCTTTCTCACAAACCAAAGTAAAAGACACTATAACCCGAAAAGCCAATATTAGTCTTATCCAAAACGGAAACATTGTTACTTACAAACCAGAAACTCCGCCATTAATACCAATTGCCGGAGCACCAAAACCAAGTTATTCGTATTTATGGGAGCTTGGTGACGGACATTATAGTAAAGAAGCAGAACCAAAACATGTCTATAAAAACAAAGGAACATATACCACAAGACTTGCCGTAACCAACAATTACGACAACGGAAAACCTCCTGCAACCCGACCAAAAAAAGTTGCCGTAAACGACATTACTGATACCGATTATAAAGACATTGCATCGATTGAAGACCAAAACGGATTTGCAATCTTAAAAAACTGCGATCCAATTCCAGATCAGGAAATGGTAGTTGTAGTAAGTTATCAAAATATGGAGAATTATGTCTCTAGCGGAAAGCTCTATCTTTTTTATAATGAGAAACAATTTAAAAGCAATAACTTCGAATTAGTCGATTTTAGAACCTATGCAAACGAACGTGAAGTACAAGAAAAAACCGTTGCTTCTGTAAATGATTTAGACAATTCAAAATCGTATTTGGCTTCTGTCGAAAACACTTTCAAAACCAAAAAATATAGAAATACAACTACCGAAGAAAATCTCGATGCTTCGCTTTTAGATGCTAATAAAACGTATCATAATGTTTCGGTTTTAGAATTTGATGATGCTAATCCAGGAGAAACCCGTAATGTGTTTTATACTTTCAAAACTACTCCGGAAATGATTAAAGATACCAGCGCAACTGTGACGATGCGCGGCATTTTTGTCCCAAACAGAAGTTATAAAAACCATAAAATAAAAAATCTCGAAATGGAAATCGTAACTTCTCACGATCCAAACAAAATGGGTTCTAACGGAAGTTTTATTAATTATAGATTAGTTCGTTTTAAAAGAGTAAATTTTAAAACCCGTTTTCAAAATAACGGCGAAGGTCCGGCGAGAACGATCAGACTTGAAACGGATATTCCGGATATGTTTGACAAAAAAACATTTCAGGTAGAAGATATGTATCCAAAATGTCCAATTTGCCCAAAAGGCGAAGAACCAACTGTAAGCTGTCTCGATACGATTATCAAACAAAAACAGATTTTCTTTACGTTCAAAAACATTTATTTGCCCGGAAGTGAACAAAAAAATGTTCACGAAAAAGATAGCACAAAAGGTTTTGTAAAATATTCTATGAAGTTCAATGAAGACTTTCATAAAGTAAAAACCCGAAGTAGAACAGCCATTATTTTTGATAAAAACGAGCCTATAATTACCAATTATGCCACTACCCGATTTTTACCCGGAATCTCAATTGGGGCCAAAGCGGGTTATAATCTCTATCCTAATCTGGAGAAATCGACGAGTTATTTTGTGGGTGCAACGATTTCGCCTTTCAAATCCTATCGTTTTTATTGGCAGGCAGAATGGGTAAATGCATTAAATAAATACGAAAGTGGCACCACTGTTGTCGATCAAACTGTGGTGAACCCAAATGGTGTAAAACAATTTCAGCGTACCACAACAACAATCGAAAACAAAAATGTAAACTGGGAAATTCCTGTTTTACTGCGATACAACATTAATAATTATATTGGAATTGGTGCAGGAATTCAGGCGAATTTTGATATTTCAGCTGAACAAAACGAAACCAAGAAAATTGAAAGTTTCGAAGGCGGAACTGATCAGTTTTTAATAGACACAAGAACCGAATCAAGTTCTGTTAAAAACTCATTTGCTAATTTAAAAACAGGCGTTTTATTTGATTTAACGGCCGGTTTTGCCCGAATTGGTCCGAGTTTAGGTGCACGTTATGTGATTAATTTCGAACAAAATTTTAATTATTTCCAGTTTTATGGAATCTGGAAGTTTTAATTTTTTTCACCATATAAGTTCATATTACCAACATTGTCTTATTAAATACAAATGTCACCCTGAGCGAAGTCGAAGGCTTTATAACAAAAGAGGTCTTCGACTTCGCTCTGACGGACAAATTCATATTCAACACAAATAATATGAACTTATATCACTTATATGATTTCATTTCGCAATACACACAAACTTTAATATGAACTTATATCGCTTATATGGTTTAATTTTTCTTTTTTTTAGTCTGAATCTCTCAGCACAGAATCAGGAAGATAAAATATATAATGCAGTTGATATTTTTGTTGCGAATCCTTCGGCGAAAGCCATACAAAATCTTACGAATACTGAAGCTGCTTTTTGGAGAAATCCAAAACCAAAAACTAAAGATGAACTTCTGTCCATCGTAGTTTTAAACTGCAATAAAGCATATTATGAAAATCAGTTTGGGCAGACTCAAAATGCGATTTCGAGTTATGAAAAAGCTTGGCAAATTTATCAAAAACATAACCTAAGCGATTACGATATTATTGAATTCTGTTTAAAACCTTTAGGCAATTTATATACGGTTTTGGGCGATTATGACAGCGCAGAAAACACTATAAAACAATACTTTTTCATTGTAAATACTGCCAAAAATTATCCTGACGCGCAAAAGCAAAAGTTTGCTGCAATTTTGAATTTATCGAATGTTTATCAGAGTTCCGGTAAAATTTCTTTGGCAATTGAATTATTAGAAAGTACTTTAAAAACAGAGAAATTATCAAATTCACAAAAAGGTATTTTATTGAATAATTTGGGTAATAGTTATATCTTAAGTTCAGTTGGAAATTTGATGCGCCCAGAAATTTATGACAAGGCTGAAAACGCTTTTAAATCAGTCGAAAATTATCTTAAAAACGAGAAAAATCAATCGGAAACTTTGTCTAATTCTTATAGAAATTTGGCCACTCTCAATCGTCAAAGACATCAGTTTGAAGTTGCCTATTCTTATTTAGAAAAAGCAAAAAAACTCTTTTTTGTAACCCAAAATCAGCAACCTAGAAAAATAGCAAAACTATATTATGAAAAAGCTTTATTGCTTTTTGAGGAAGGGAAATTTGATGATAGTGCAAAACAGATTCAAGCGATTTTTAAAATTCTGATTCCAAATTATTTGTCAAAAAATAGTCTTCCAGATCAAAATCAATTGTATACGGAAACGGTTTTAATTGATGTTCTGGATTTACAAGCAGAAATCTTATCTAAACAAAATCAACCTAAAAAAGCGCTTGAAGCTTTTAGGCTTTCTTTTCATATTGAGGATTTATTGATGAACGGATTGATTTACGAAAATTCCAAAATAATTACCGAGATTCGAGCTCGCAATCGTACCGAAAAATGTCTCTTGATTTATGATCGGTTGTATCAGAAAGAAAATAAAATTCAATATTTAGAAGAAGCCTTTCAATTATCTGAAAAAACCAAATCCGGGATTTTAAAAAGTTATCGTTCGAATATTAAAAACGCTTCCGCAGAAGAAAAACAACTCTTACAGGAACTTCAAAATTTAAATAATAATATTTTAAAAGAACAGCAAAAAGGAGATTTGGCTAATATTTCTATTATTAATTCGACAATAAAAAAACAAAACGAATTAATGCTTTCATTAAAAAAAATACAATCTGAAAATCCGGATTATATTTCCGAAAATTGTGATTTAAAAACTTTGTTTTCAAAATTAGAGAAAGACAAATCTATTTTGGTTTATTATTTTATGGGAAATGAAAACTTGTTTTATTTTACTTTGCAAAACAAGAAGATCAATCTTAGACATATTTATACCACACATAGAGCTATGCTCGAAATTATAAAGTTTATTGATTATTTCAACTCAGCCGGAGCCATCACAAATGATATTTTCGGATATAATTATTATGGTAAAAAAGTTTATGATTTATTACAATTACCTCAAAACACAATCTATAAAAACCTCATCATTGTTCCCGATGGTATTTTGAATTTCCTCCCTTTTGAAGCTTTAATTACGCAAGAATCAAATACAACGAATTTTGCCAAAATGCATTATTTATTGAATGATTTCAAGATTGCTTATAATACTTCTGCAAATATTTATCTGAATTCGAAACCAGTCGCAAAATCAGAGAAAACGGTTTTGGGAGTTTTTCCAGTTTTCGAAAAAACAGCTTATGAATTGAGTTATTCAAAGAAAGAATTAGAATCGATTCGAAGTAATTTTAAAGGAAAATATTTAGAAAACTCGAATGCAAGTTTTTCTAATTTCAAAAATAATGCTCCAAATTATTCTATTTTACATTTGAGTACACACGCGTCATCAGGTGATATTGAAACTCCGGCAAGTATTAAATTTTACGATCAGGAAATATTATATTCTGAATTGTATAATCTGCATATAAATCCTGATTTAGTAGTTCTGAGTGCCTGCGAAACTGGAATTGGAAAATTATATAGAGCTGAAGGCGCAATGAGTATCGCAAGAGGTTTTCAGTTTGCGGGTGCGCAGAATTTGTTGTTTTCGTTATGGAAAGTAAACGATTTTACAACTTCGGTTTTTATGTCTGATTTTTATAAAAACATTAAAAACGATGTTTCTTATTTTGAAGCAAATTCAAATGCCAAATTGGAATATTTAAGCGATAAATCAATTCCGAATGCAAAAAAATCCCCTTATTACTGGAGTTCATTTGTGTATTACGGTTCGATTTCGGCAGAAGAAAAATCTAAAAATTATATCTATTATGTGATTAGCTTTTTGGTTGTAATTGGTTTATTTTTGGTTTTCAATCATTATCAAAAATGGAAAATCTTCACGAAGTTCTCAAAAAAGAGAAATACAAAAAAATAAAATTCAAAGTTACGAAGACGCAGCATCTTTTAGTAAAAGCAAAAATCAATGGTATTTCGGGAAATTTTATTTTAGATACAGGCGCTTCAAACACCTGCATTGGTTTTGAAAGTATCGAACGTTTTGAAGTATCTGCGAAAAAATCAGAAACAAAAGCCTCCGGAGCTGGAGGAACGGGTATGAAAACACAAATTTCAGCACATAATAACCTACAACTCGGAAGCTGGAAAAATCCAGACTTTGGCATCGTAATCTTTGATCTCTCGCATGTAAATGAGGCTTTAGAATCTTTTAAGGCAAAACCTGTTCATGGTATCATTGGCGCTGATGTTTTACTTGAAGGTAAAGCGATTATAGATTATTTTAATCATTATGTGTATTTGAAATAAAAGTTTTGTTATAGGCTAAAATTATTTTTAAGTTTTTAAGTTTTTTACGGGAAACCGCAATTTTAACAATATTTATTCTACTATATTTGTTAGGCTATTTTAACAAATCTATTAGTATGAAAAAAACTCTACTTTGTTTTCTTTTATTATTTACTTCTTTTATTTATTCCCAAGCAAATGATATTGTGCATTGTGCTGGCGATAACAACTTCGACTTATCTAAACAAAAAATATACCTAATTGGCAATTTAGATCCTGATCAGACTACTGTAAGTTATCATTTAAGCCTTGCTGATGCTGTCAATAATACCAATGCAATTGCTAATCCTTCAAATTATAATACCGCCGCAGTTTCTACAACTATTTATGCGCGAATTGACAATAAAGGAACAATTACCACGAGTTCTTTTAATGTAAAAGTTACTCCGGCCGTAAACATAATAGCAACCAATAGCCCTATTTTATGTAGTGGAAATACAGCAACGTTAACAGTTACTGTTTCGGGAGGAAGCGGGCAGTATTTTTATTCTTTGAATGGCGCTGCCTTTGTAAGCAGTAATGTTTTTACGAATGTGGCTGCAGGAAATCATTCTATAAAAGTATTAGATGCTGTTGCTGGTTGTTCAACTACAATTATTTATACAATAACTGCTCCAACGATCTTAAGCGCAACTACATTGATTAGCGGTAATACAGCAACTATTACAGCAACTGGGGGGAAAGCATCTTATCAATATTCTTTGGATGGAGTGAACTATCAGTCTAATAATATTTTTACTCTTAGTCCAGGAACTTACACTATAATGGTGAAAGATTCACTAGGCTGCATCACAGCGATTCAGGCAACTATTTTACCTGCTTTAACTGTGTCATCAACTTTTGTTACAGAGTTTAGCTGCTCAATGGATATGCTAACAATGGTAATTACTGCTACGGGAGGAAAAGCTCCTTACACTTATTCGCTAGATGGAAAACCTTACCAGACAAATAATTCTTATTCTGGTATATTTGCTGGCAATCATACCATAGCTGTAAAAGATGCCTTAAATACAGTAAGTTCAAAAGGAATTTTTATCGCTCCTTATTTGCCCCTTAAACTTTCGTTAAACACTACAGCAACAACTTGTTACGGAGGTAATGATGGTAAAGTAGAAATAAATGTCACTGGAGGGAAACTTCCATATTTATATTCAATAGATAATGGCCCATTAGTTTCAACCAATGTTTTTAGCAATTTGTCTCCATCATATCATACAATATCCGTAAAAGATGCGACAGGATGCTACATTCAATCTGACGTAGTAATAGGAATGGCTAGCCCTGTCGAAATACTTGAAAGCGTAACAAATGCCGGCTTAGATAATAATGATGGACAAATCAAAATTAACGCTAGTGGAGGAAAAGCTCCTTATAGTTATTCTCTTAAAGATAATGTGGGAACAACATTAAAAGGCCCACAGACTTCTAACATTTTTTCAGGTCTTTCTGCCGGTTTATACCAAGCTCAGGTAACAGATTCAAATGGATGTTTTTACACCAGATCAAGTATAAAAGTTTTACAATCTACACTAGCCGCTAATTTAGTTGTAAACGCTATAACCTGCGAAAACTCTAAAGGATCAATTACAATTACAGCTACAGGAGGGGTTCCGCCATATCAATATTCATTGAATAATGGAGCTTATACTTCTTCAAATGTATTTAATGACCTTACTCCTCAAACTTATACAGTAAAAGTTAAAGATGCGCAAAACATAAGAATTTCTCTTTCTGGAACAGTTATTCAGGCAACTCCTTTGACACTTTCTACCGCAGTAAATATTCCAGTGAGTTGTAATGGAGCTTCTACCGGAGCTATTATTTCAACTCCAAGTGGCGGAAAAAGTCCATACACCTATTCTTTAGATGGAACAACATTTCAATCAAGCAGATACTTTTTAGATCTAAAAGCAGGGACTTACAACATTACTACTAAAGATGCTAATAACTGTATTGCAGTTAGTTCAATTACGTTATCAGAACCATCTCCTTTATCTGCAACTTACAAAGTAGTTAACGATCAAAATATATTTATCTATCCTACCGGCGGTGGCAGCAATCTTTACACTTTTTACCTTACTAACACAACAACTGGGATTCAATACGGTCCTGAAACGGTAGGTACATTTACTAAATTACCTCCGGGACTTTACACTATTTTCGTGGGTGACTCTAATTGTGACTTCACCGTATCTGGAATAAAAATTGAAGCTTCACAGTCTACAGCACTATCCGCTGTTTCAAAGGTTGATCCTCTTGGATGTTTAAGTTATGCGAGAATAACTGTTGATGCAATGGGAGGCAAAGCTCCTTACCAATATTCTATAAATAATGGAACAAATTATTCTTCATCAAATATCTTTAGTTCTCTTAATGCTGGTACATATACGGTAAAAGTTAAAGATGTTGATTTAAATACTACCACTCATACTGTTGTAATCAATCCAGTGCCTTCAGCTCCTACGATAGAAGCCATTGTTAAAAATATAACCTGCCAAGGTTCAAAAAATGGGTCAATAACAGTAAAAGGAATTGGCGGATCTGGTAAATACCTTTATAAAATAAACGGGGGAATACCACAAAACTTTGATAAATTTTCGAATTTGGCTCCTGGAAATTACATCATAGAAGTGCAAGACATGAATATTTGTACTTCTATGCTTACAGTAACAGTAACAGAACCACAAGCTTTAAATGTAACCGCAAAAATTGGTCTTAACCAGACTATTACAGCTACTGCAACAGGAGGTTCTGCTCCTTACTCATACGCTCTGGAAAATGACAATGGAGTAGTAATAGCTGCACCTCAAAGCAGTAATATTTTTAGTAACTTAGCAAATGGTCTATACACTTTAAAGGTTATAGATGCTAATGCCTGCAGTGTTTCTGTATCTAACATAAATGTGATTCCGTTTACAGCGTTATCGGCTTCTGTCAATGCAACCAATATAACTTGCAGCAGTCCAATGGGAACAATAAAAATCAATGCAACTGGCGGTATTCAGCCTTATCAATATTCATTAGATAATGGAGCTTATGTTTCCTCAAATGTATTTGAAAACTTAACTGCAAAAAACTATACTGTAAAAGTTAAGGATGCACAAAACACTGTTTTAGACTTTACTACAACAGTTGCTCAAACCACTCTTTTAACCGTTTCTGCTGTGATAGAAACTGGCATAAATTGTCCTGGCAATACTACAGGTCTTATTAAAGCCACAGCAAATGGAGGAGCA
Source organism: uncultured Flavobacterium sp. (assembly GCF_963422545.1). Classification (NCBI taxonomy): domain Bacteria; kingdom Pseudomonadati; phylum Bacteroidota; class Flavobacteriia; order Flavobacteriales; family Flavobacteriaceae; genus Flavobacterium; species uncultured Flavobacterium sp. The sequence continues at coordinate 209,241 of NZ_OY730260.1, read as the reverse complement.
GAACCTTATCAATATTCAATTGATGGAACAAACTTTAAGTCTAATATATATTTTCAAAATCTGAGTGCTGGCAACTACAACATTACTGTAAAAGACAAGAATGGATGTCTAGCTACAACATCGACTTTAATTTTAGCAGAGCCTTCTCCAATATCTGGTACTTATAAAATTGTTAATGAAGAAAATATGGTATTAACTGGAAGTGGGGGCGATAGCAACCTTTATACTTATTATCTTGAAAATACTGTAACTGGTACCAAACTAGGACCTGATACAACTGGTAGATTTACAAAATTAGCTGTAGGAACTTATAATGCAACAATTAATAATTCTAAAGGCTGTTCTTTCCAAATTCCAGGAATAAAAATTGAAGCTTCGTCATCAACAAACTTAACTGTTGCGACTTTTTCAGACCCAGTGACTTGTACCTTTAAAGGAAGGATAACCATACTTGCAAAAGGTGGCAAAGCTCCTTATCAATATTCATTAAATAATGGCGAGACTTATTCCTCATCAAACATTATTGTTGGTTTAACTCCTAATTACGCTTATCCTATAGTAGTTCGTGATGCAGACCTTAACACCGTTACAGATCAAATAATAGTAGAGAATGCTTCTTCTCCGCCTTTCTCTACTGCAACTGTTAAACATGTAAGCTGTCCAGGCAATAACGATGGTATAATTAAAGTCATCCCAACTTATGATAAAGGTCCATTATCTTATGCGTTAGACGGAGGTACAATGGGTAATTCAGACACTTTTGTTAACTTAAAACCAGGGATTTACGGCATAACAGTATACAGTCAGAATTCTTGTTGGTATTATTTTACAGCAACAGTAAAAGAAGCAACTCCATTAATTGCAACTGTTACACTTGGAACAAATAATAATATAACAGCTAACGTAACTGGAGGTTCTGCTCCTTACTCATACGGTCTAGAAAATGAAAATGGCGTAACAGTAGTTCCACCTCAAACCAGTAATACTTTTACAAATTTAGTTGCAGGTCGTTACACATTAAAGGTAATTGATGCTAATAAGTGTAACGTATCCGTATCGAATATAAATATTATAGAAGTACCAAAATTATCTGCAACTGCTACAGTAACTAATGTAAATTGTAACGCTTCAGGATCAATAACGGTAAATGCAACAGGTGGAACTGGTCCTTATCAGTATTCGATAGATGGTGGAATTAATTACTCTTCATCTAATATTTTTACTGGTTTAACAGCAGGTAACTACATTGCCAAGGTTAAGGATTCTCAAAATACTGTGTTTAGTTTAAGTCTGGAGATAACTGCTTCGACTCCTTTACAACTTATCGCAACACTGACATCTCAACAAACCTGCTCTAGTCCGGCAACAATTCAAGCGACTGTGACCGGCGGACTGGCACCTTATACTTATGCTGTTAATGGTGGAATTTATAGCGCTTCAAATACTTTTCAAGTTAATGGCGGGACTCACGTAATTTCCGTCAAAGATCGCAATGGCTGTGTAGAAAATGTATCTATTACCGTAACAGATCCTACGCCAATAATAGCTAATATTAGTATCGAAAATCAAACGGCTACAATTATTGCATCTGGTGGTACAGGCGGTTACTTATATGCAATTTCTCCTAATTTAAATGTATTTTCAGCCAGTAATAAATTTACCAATTTAACTGCCGGCGAATATATTATAATTGTTCAGGATCAAATTGGTTGTTATGTAACATTCAATTTTACGATTAATCCACCGGCTCCATCACTAGAAGGTAAAAATTCTATAACTATTAGTTTCAAACCGGGACAGACTTTAGCTGATGTCGTTGTTGAAGGCGAAAACATTAAATGGTATATTAGTCAAAATCCTTTGGCCGGTAAGAACAAAACAAATGAAACTCTATTACCGTTAACAACAGTTCTTATAGACGGTACTACATATTATGCTTCTCAAACTATAAACGGAGTTGAGAGTATACGGCGTCTTGCTGTTACGACAAAATTAAATGGATCACTTTCTACACCAGATTTTGTACTTCCTAATTTCAAGTATTATCCAAATCCTGTGAAGCATGTATTGATAATAAACAATACTTCTCTGATTGATGAAATCGAAATATATTCTGTTTCGGGACAAAGTATTTTATCTACAAGAATAGATAGCGATCATTCTGAAATTGATTTATCAAATGTTTCTTCGGGATTCTATTTCTTGAAAGTAAAATCAGAAGGTCAGGTTAAAATCGTTAAACTCGTGAAGAAATAAAGGATTGCTAAATTCCAAAATTTGAAATTCCAAAATCCAATCGCATCCCGAAAATTCAGGATCGGGAGGAATCAATAAAAAAATCCAAACTCAAATCCCGAACTGTCGGTAAGAGTTTGGATTTTTTTTACTATTTAAAAGAAGCCAAATGTTTAAGATTAGCCCCGATTAAGGTGGTATCCTTTTTTGAGGCGATTTTTCTTCGCCTTAAAAAAGATAAAGCCAAAAGCGGGAACAATGCTTACTAAAAAACGAATTGTATTGTTTCATCAGTTCTCCAGCACTCAAGTCTAAATTCAAAGTCCATATCCTTAATAGGAATCAATAAAAAAATCCCAAATTCCATTACAGAATTTGTTGTTTTCGTTATGGAAAGTAAACGATTTTACGACTTCGATTTTTATGTCTGATTTTTATAAAAACATTAAAAACGATGTTTCTTATTTTGAAGCAAATTCAAATGCCAAATTGGAATATTTAAGCGAGAAATCAATTCCGAATGCAAAAAAGTCTCCTTATTACTGGAGTTCATTTGTGTATTACGGTTCGATTTCGGCAGAAGAAAAATCTGGAAATTATATCTATTATGTGATTAGCTTTTTGATTGTAATTGGTTTATTTTTGGTTTTCAATCATTATCAAAAATGGAAAATCTTCACGAAGTTCTCAAAAAAGAGAATTACAAAAAAATAAAATTCAAAGTTACCAAGACGCAACACCTTTTAGTAAAAGCAAAAATAAACGGCGTTTCGGGAAATTTCATTTTAGATACAGGCGCTTCAAACACCTGCATTGGTTTTGAAAGCATCGAACGTTTTGAAGTATCTGCAAAAAAAACAAAAACAAAAGCCTCCGGAGCTGGAGGAACGGGTATGAAAACACAAATTTCAGCACATAATAACCTACAACTCGGAAGCTGGAAAAATCCAGACTTTGGCATCGTAATTTTTGATCTCTCGCATGTAAATGAGGCCTTAGAATCTTTTAAGGCAAAACCTGTTCATGGTATCATTGGCGCTGATGTTTTACTTGAAGGCAAAGCGATTATAGATTATTTTAATCATTATGTGTACCTTAAGTAAAATTAGAATTTAAACAAGTTAAAACGATTAAATTGTGATGAAGTGAGGTATATATTATAAATTCAAAAGTTTTTGTTTTAAGATTTTTTGATAGAAAAATAATTTAGATTGGATATCTAAATTATTGATTAGATTTGTGTTCCAAAAAACAAATAGATTCTAAAACCAAAAACAACCACCATTGATTAACATTACTCATTCGCCTCTTATTTCGATTATTATACCAACTTATAACCGCTCTTATTGTTTACATGCTACAATTAAGGCTGCCATAAATCAAACCTATAAAAATACTGAAATTATTATAGTAGATGATGGTTCAACCGACAATACAAAAAATGTCGTTTCAGCTTTTGGAAATAAGATTGTATATATTCAAAAAGCACATACTGGGCAAGCTGACACAAGAAATGTGGGCTTGCAATATGCTAAGGGAGAGATCATTGCTCCCCTTGATTCAGATGATATTTGGCATGATCAATATCTTGAAAAAAGTATTGGATATATGCTGGAACATAAATTAGATTTATTTTTTTCAAATTGGGAATATAATATTCTTAATAAATATCAGGCAAATGTTTTTCCTTATTTTTCAGACATTAAAGATATTCCGAATAAAGGTTGTTATATTTTTGGTTATGCTCAATTTAGAAAACTGCTATTAATTGATTCTATAGCACCTAGCTCTGGCTTAGTCATAAAAAAATCTGCTATTCCTTTTGGCTGGAATGTTCAAGTAAATATTGGTGATGACTGGGTTTTACAACTCGAAATGATTTTTAAAAATTTAAATTGTCAAGTTGGTTTTACTAAGGAGGTTTTTTGGAAAAAAAATAGAGATACAACCAATATCAGTGACGGCAGAAAAGGAATTACATTTAGAAAATTACACATCAAAGATTTACATTTAATTCTCAACAAGTTTAGTTCGTATATGGATAAGCATGAGTGCGAAATGATTGATCTTAAAATCATTCAAAATAAAATTTTGGTAGCGTATTTATTATTATTAAAAGGCCGTATGGATATCGAAATAAGACAACTGTTTATCCACATTGTTAAAAAACCTAATTTATTCTTCATAGCTCTTAAAAAGGGAATTCAAAAACAGATTAATAGAAAAAATTATCAATTTACTTTTGTTAAGAATTAATGAGCTTTTTTAAACATATTAGAATTGCTACCTGGTGGTTTAAATTGCCACCTTTTTTGGTGCTTATTTATTTGTATTTTATCAAAGAAAATATAACTGATTTTGGACAAGAGATTTTTCTTATTTTGTTTCTTTTATCTGGTGTAATAATTATAGCTATATTCGCGAGTTTGATTAATAATTTTTATGATCAAGAAGATGATGCTATAGCGGGAAAAGAAAATAAGATGATCAATCTTAGTAAAAGTCAGCAGTATTTAACTTTAGTAAGTATTGTATTGTTCGGAATTTTATATTCTTTTTTTATATTTCCTAATTTATATGCTTTAGTTTTTTATTGGCTAAGCTGGTTTTGTTTTTATATCTATTCTTGTAAACAATTTCGTTTAAAAGAGAAGAGGTATCTGGGTATTATTTTTGACGGATTAGGATCTCAATTTTTCCCTACACTTTTTATTTTTTCTTTTCTATATAAAGGAGATATTGAGAATCATCTGATTTGGATAATTAGCGGAAGTTTTTGGATGACTTTTGCCTTTGGAATGCGGTCATTGATTATTCATCAATATGATGATTATAAGAATGATATAAAAGCTGGCGTTTGTACTTTTGTAAACAACACAGTTCAATTGTCACGAAATTTATTTCAAAGATTTGTTTTATCAATAGAGATTATATCTTTTATAGTATTTATTTGGGCAATAGATTGGCATATTTTTGTTCTTCCAATTTTAATCTATGGTATCTTACTCATTATATTTAAAGTTATTTTAAATATAAAATTTTATTTTTTTGAACCACTTCAAAATCAAAAATCCAGAAGTTTATTTTTTGATTTTTACATAACAATTCTCCCTTTTGCGCTTTTGGGATTACTTACCTTCAAAAATCATCAAAATGGAATATTATTGGTGGTTTCGATTATTTTATTTAATGTGCCTACTTCGTTTAATGTAATTAAATTTTTTAAATTAAAATGAAATATACTTTTTTCTATATATGTGGAAATTTAGGACAACTTTTTTGGGTATTTGCTTATATACTTATAATTCATAGAGGGTTAAAAGACAAAAGTTATGGTATGCCTCTCGTGCCGCTTACTTTAAATTTAGGTCTGGAGTTTGTTTTTTCTTTTTGCGACCGATTCAATTTACTATTTAGCTATACTTGGTTTTTCCTGGATCTGGGCATTGTCTATACTTACTTTAAGTATGGATATGCTTCATTTAATAAGTTTTATCATTTAGAAAAAAAGCAATGGTATATTATAAGCATATTGGCATTTTTACTTGGCATTCTAATTAACTTTTATGGACATCAGTTTTTTGCTCACCTTTTAAGAGAACTTCCTGATACAGATATAAGTATTTTTTTCGCTGTGTTAACGTCTATCTTTATGTCTATATGTAGGTTAGCTATGTTTTTTCAGCGTGGAAATTCAGAAGGTCAGTCTTTTATAATTGCAAGCGTAGTAATGCTGGGTAATTTTTTATGTTTTTTTCAAATTGTAGCTACCTCTACTCTGTATATATGGACAAATCCTTTAATGAGATTAATTTTATTGACTATCGTTGTTACTGATATTTATTGTGCAAAATTACTTTACAAACAACTTATAAAAGAAGGAATAAATCCATTGAAAAGATTATAATTTATTTTTTCTCTTTTTTTAATTAACAATTTAATTTGAGATCAATATTGTTTTGTAATTATGGTTTCTCAAAAATGCAACAATCACCCCAATTAGGAAACCTAAAAAAATAAATCCTATAAGTTGAGATATTGAAGGTTCATTGTTAACAACAGAAATTTGTGCTTTTTCTAATACTTGAATAGTTGGTGTATCTTCTTGTATTTTTATTTTCATTTGTATTATTGATGTTGATAAACTATTCTGTATTTCTTCTTTTAAAGCATCTTTTTTTGTTGAATCTTTTGAAACGTTTTTTTGTAAATTTTCTATAAAATGTAATTCTTGACGGGCTTTTTCAGTACGATATTTAGTAATATAATCGATTAGGTAAGTTATTGTAAAATTTGCAATATTTGCTGCGACTACAGGGTCTTGCATTTGTGCAGTGACAAAAATCAAGTTATTTTTTTTAACAGTAGTTATTATTATTCTTTTTTGAATATCCTGAATAATATTATAATATTTTATTTTATCATTAGGTTTAAAATCTGATTTTTCTTTTTGAAAAAATGATTTATTATTTTCCAAATTTAAATCGTAATACGATTTAAAACTCATCTTTTTATTAGTTCTTGTTGTTACTTCTTTAGTAAGAATATAATCGTAAAAGTCACTTGTATTGAGAATTTCAGCATAAAGTTCCGGGCTAGTAATTTCGGTGTTGTACAAATCAACATTACCATTATATTTTTTTAACAATTGATTTATACCTGCTATGCCATTAGAAGCTTTATACGAAACTTCAGGCATAATTTTACCCGTAGAAATATATTCTTTGGGAATACTTAATACATAAAAAATTCCAAAAATTGAAAAAAGTAAAGTAACTAATAAAATTATTTTATACTCCCTTTTTAAAACAATGAATAGCGAACTTAACGAAATTGAAATGGTTTCATTGTTTTCTTCAGTTGTTTGTGTCATATTTTTTACTAAATTTTAGTTATAATATTAAATCCTATAATTTTTTTACTAATTTTATTTACAATCAAGAGATAAATAATAATTGAGCCAAAGATGATTAAAAATCATTGTAATTTCTAATAGTTATAGTTTTTTTATTAGTGTTGTTCTTTAGAAATATTATCTATCCTAATTTCGAAGTTTCGATCGCAATAAAAAATCCCAAACTCCGTAAGGAATTTGGGATTTTTCGTCTAAAATTAAATCAATTAATGGGTATGTTTAGGATTAAAACCGTCATCGCTTAATTCTGCATGTACATAATCTGCATGCATTTCAGCTTCGTAATCGATTTTTTCTCCTTTAGAGAATTTATGAATAATTTTCTCCATGATATTATATATAACAGGAACCACAATCAAGGTTAAGAATAACGAAGAAATTAATCCTCCGATAATTACCCAAGCCAATCCGTTTTTCCACTCTGCTCCGGCTCCAGATGCTAATGCAATTGGGAACATACCGAAAACCATCGCAATTGTAGTCATCAAAATCGGACGTAAACGAGCGTGATTCGCCTGAATTAATGCTGTTCTGATTGATTCTCCTGCAGCTCTTCTTTGGTTGGTATAATCGACAAGCATGATCGCATTCTTACACACCAGACCAATCAACATAATGATACCTAAGATCGTAAAGATGTTCAATGAGTTATTAGTCAAAGCTAATGCTAACATCGCACCAATAAACGAAAGCGGAATTGCAAACAATACTACAAACGGGTGAACGAAACTGTCATACAAACTCACCATTACAAGGTAAACCAAAATAATAGCCGCAAGTAAAGCGATTCCTAAAGTACCAAATCCTTCAGATTGGTTTTCCTGGTCACCACCCCAGATATAGTTTACTCCGGCTGGTTTTTTAAGTTTGTCTAACTTAACCTGCCATTGTTGAACAATTGTTCCTGAAGGAACTCCAACGTTTTGTCCTTTTACAGTTACCGATGCCGATTTATCTCTACGCTCTAACTGGCTAGGTCCTGAACCTTCTGTAACGGTAGCAAATTGAGACAATTTAATTTGTTGACCTGTCGAATTAACGAATATTAAGTTACTAACGTCAGTAATACTTTTTCTGTCGAATGAATTGTATCTGATATTGATATCGTATTCGTATTCTCCAGCTCTGTATTTACCATCTGTATTTCCGCTAAAAGCAGTTTGCATCGTTAAACCAACTGTTTGAAGTGTCAATCCTAATGCAGCCATTTTATCACGGTCTACCTTAACATTGATCTCAGGGTTTCCATCCTCAACTGTTAATTTAATCTCTGTTGTTCCAGGAATCGTACGCAATTCAGCTTCAGCTAATTTAGCAAATGCCATAGCACTTTCTGTTGATGGACCTGTTACGATTAATCCTAACGTAGCATCCTCAGCAGTTCCTAAGATACCTACTGGAACCGTTTTTACTTTTGCTCCAACTAATACTTTTTCTAATTTACGTTTGATTTTTGCTGCGTAAACGTTAGCATCATCAGTACGATCTTTTTGTTCGATCATTTTTACGTCAATCTCTGCTTTATAAGCTGTTGCTTGCGATGCTCCAAAACCTTCACTAGTTTGTCCTACCGTTGTAATTTGACTGTGAACGTATTCTTGTGCTTTTAAGAAAGCTTCTGCTTTTTGAGTCATGAAGTTCGTTTGTTCTAACGAAGCATCTTTTGGCATCTCGATTTGAACTAGGAACTCACCACTATCAGATGAAGCAAAGAATTCTCCTCCAATGAAACCTCCGCCCATTAATCCAACTGTAGATCCGAAAAATAATATCAGTACTACAATAAAAGTTTTAACATAATGATCCAAACACCAGATTAATAAATGAGAAACCCAGTTTGTGAAACGTGTTAAATAATTTTCGAAACCAAGAATGATTCTTCCAAATAAATTCTTTCCTTCAATATGCTCTAATTTCCCGAAACGAGATGACAACCAAGGAATAATTGTAAAGGAAGCCAAAAGTGACAGCATCGTTGAAATAATAACGGTAACACAGAATTGTGTAATAATGTCTGAAACCAATCCGGAACTCATTGCAATTGGCAAGAATACTACAACAATTACTAAAGTAATCGAAGTTACTGTTCCTCCAATTTCTGCAGTACCATCATAAGACGCACGGATTCTGCTTTTACCCATTTCCATATGTCGGTAAATATTCTCCAAAACCACAATCGCATCATCGACCAGAATACCTACAACCAGAGATAATCCTAATAAACTCATTAAGTTTAAGGTATATCCCATTAAATAAATTCCGATAAAAGTAGCAATCAAAGATGCCGGAATAGACACCATTACAATCAATGAGTTTCTAATACTGTGCAGGAAAAACAACATTACAAATGCTACCAGAATTACCGCAATCAATAAATCGTGCACTACAGAATCTGCCGCTTCAAGAGTAAAGATTGTACTATCTTTTGCTACTTCTAATTTTAACTGATTTACTTTATAATCATTCTCAAGAGTAGCAATTGTTTTTAATAAATGCTCACTTACTGCAACCGCATTTGCATCAGATTGTTTTACGATTTGTAAAACGATCGCACTTTTTTGATCTACACGTGATATTTTTTCAGCGATTTTTTGAGTATCCTGAACATCTGCAATATCTTTTAAACGAACCTGAATTCCGTTTTGAGAAGAAACTACTAAGTTTCTTAATTCTTCAACACTTCTATATTTACCCGCTAAACGAATTAATATTTTTTGATCACGAGTTTGAATATTTCCTGTTGGGAAATCTAAGTTCGATGTCAAAATAGTTTGTTGTACCTGCGGAACAGATAATCCATAACCTTGCATTTTTAAAGCGTCAAGATTCACCTGAATTTCACGCTCTGAACCACCAATGATATTTACCTGAGCCACACCTTGTACACGAGATAAAATAGGTGCAATTTTTTTGTCAATTAAGTCATAAAAAGCTGCTTCGTCCATTTTTCCGTTAGCACCAAGCGTCATAATTGGTAAATCACTCAGCGAGAACTTGGTCAATGCCGGCGTTTTAACATCCTCCGGTAAATCACTAATTATGGCGTTTATTTTACGCTGTGCGTCATTCAAAGAGAAGTCAACTTTTGCATTTGATGTTAATGTAATCGAAACGATAGACAAACTTTCGTACGATTTAGAGTCAATTTTTTTGACATTCTCTAAGGATGCGATCGCATCTTCAATTTTCTTGGTTACTGTATTCTCTACCTCACTTGGAGAAGCTCCCGGATAAATTGTAGAAATTGTAATAACGTTTTGTTCAAATTTTGGGATCAGCTCATAACCTAACTGGCTGTAGCTAAACAGTCCACCAAGTGTTAGAATCGTAAACAATACAATTACTAACGACGGACGTTTTATGGATATTTCGGCTAATTTCATATATCTTTTTTTATGCTTTAGGCTGTAAGCTATAGGCTTTACGCTTTTTAAATTGCGATTAAAGCCTATTGCTTACGGCTTATAGCCTACAATTATTTAATAATTTCTACTGTATTACCATCTTGTAAGTTAATTTGACCTGTAACAATTACAGTTTCTCCATCAGTTAATCCATTGATGATTTCTACCTGATCTCCTAAAATTCTTCCAGCAGTTACTTTTCTTAATTTTGCAATACCTTTTTCAACTACAAAAATTTCGTTGCTGCTTACACTTCCTACGAAAGCATTTCTAGGTACAACCATTAAGTGTTGTTTTTGTTGGTTTGATGCAAAGTTTGCAGTTCCATACATACCTGCTTTTAGGTCGTTGTTTGTATTATTTGCAATTTCAATTTCAATTGGAAAGTTTAAAGACTCATCTGCTTTTGCAGCAATGAAAATAATTTTTCCAGAAAAAGTTTTATCAGGATAAACACTAGCCGTTACATTGATATGGTTTCCTACTTTCAAACTAGCAACTTGATTTTCGTTTACTGTAACTACTAATTTTAATTTAGAAACATTTACGATATCAAACAAAGCAGTAGCTGGCGTTGCAGCTAAGATAGATCCCGGTTCAATGTATTTTTTGTTGATGAATCCGTTGATTGGCGCTTTTACTTTAGTATCACCAACATTAATGTTAGCTTGTGTTAAACTAGACTGAGCATTTGTTAAAGCTAATTTTGCCTGATCTAATTGTTGTTTTGTAACACCTCCTGTTTTAAATGCATTTTCGTATCTGCTGTAATCAGATTTTGCATTTTGATAAACTGCCTGAGCTTGTTGCGCACTTACATTAATGACATCACCTCTGACCGTCAATAATGTTTGGCCAACTTTTACATAATCTCCTTCTTTTGCTAAAACACTGATTACTTTTCCAGATTTTTCAGCAGAGAAAGTTAATTGTTGAATTGGTTGAAAGTTTCCGTTTGCAACGAAATCCAATGAAACTTCTTCTGTTTTCACAGGAGTGACTTTAACTGAAACCGCAGCATTTTTTTGTGCTACGATATCTGTTTTTGCTTTGTTCTCCTTCTTATTATTATTTAAGACATATCCAACCAGAGCTAAAGCTGAGATTATGATTCCGATTGTTATAAAAGTTTTCTTCATTTTATTTAGTTATTTAATAAGAGTTTTTAGTTCGCCTTTTGATTTGATTAATGCTACTTCGGCAATTTTGTAATTCAAGACTGCTCTGGTATAATTGTTCTGAGCTTCAAGTGATGCATTCTCAGAATCTAATAAATCTGTTAATGATGCTAATCCCTGAAGGTAATTGTTTTTTGTATTACTCAAAATCTCACTTGCTAAACGCATGTTTTCTTTTTGATTTTCGATCGTTACAAGGTTATTATCGATTTCAGCTATTGCATTTCTGTAATCTAAATCAAGTGAAAGTTTTGTGTCTTTGATATCCTCCTGAAGCGATCTGATTTGTACATCTGCTTGTCTTACTTTGGCACGAGTTCCAAAGCCTGTAAAAATTGGTACATGTAAGTTTAATCCAATTGCAGAGTAATCTGACCAATACACACCATCTTTAGGTTTTGCAAAAAGAGGCATTTCCGGTCCCTGACCTATATAGTTGTAACCAGCAGTTAAAGAAAGTGTTGGATAATATCCCGCTTCAACAGCTTTCTTATTAAAAACTAAAAGCTCTTCTTGTTTTTTCAAAAGCAAATATTCTGTTCTGTTTTCAACATTTGGAACTTCTGTTAATGCAGCAGGGACAACTTCAAATTCTTCTTTTGGAATCTCAATTTGAGTTTCAATAGGCATACCCATATAAAACTTTAAAGCATTTTCCTGTAATGTAATTTGATTTTTAATTTGTTGACGCTCTGTATCAATGTTTGACATTTTTACGATGATTCGGTCTAAGTCAATTTTTTTTGCCAAACCATTATCAAATTGTCCTTTTACGATATCACGAACTTTAGATGTATTAACATAGTTACTATCTAATAATGTTAATCTTTCGCGTTGTACATAAACTGAATAGTAGTTATTAGCTACTCTTTCAATTACATTCTCTTCTGTTAATTGATCATTTATCTGATAAAATTCACGAGTAGATTTTGCAGCTCTCAATCCTGTAAAAACAGATTGATCAAATATCGTCTGAGTTAATGAAACCCCGGCTCCTGAAGTCCATTTTTGACCAAATGCAGCTTGTATTGTAGTTCCCGGCTGACCAAAACCAGCTCCGTCAATAACTGTCGTTTGTATTATAGGATTGTGAGTTAAATTTCCGTTTGCAGAAATTTGCGGTAACGCTTTTGAACGTATTTCCTGAATTTTATACTCACTATTTTCAACCTCTAATTTTGCTTTCTTAGCATCTGCTTTATTCTGTAGCGCATATGTAAGAGCATCTTTTAGAGTTAACGTTTTGACTTGTGCGTTGGCAGACAAGCCAATTGTACACAAAAATATAAGAATTATTCTTTTCATAGATTGATGATTAAGTAGTAATTTTTTTAAGTTGCTTTTCTAATTCAATTATTCCCTTTTCGGTTGCCATTGCTCTGGTGTGATACTCCAGCGCTTCTAATTCTATTTTTTGAGCTTCTCTTTCTGAAACTGTAGTTTCGTTGATATGAAAAATTAGCGTGTAATAAAATTTAACATAGATGTCTATATTTAAATCCTTGCGATACAAATCTTCGCGCATTCCTTTCAAAATATTGTCTTTAAAATAATGGGTACACTGATCTATTTCATGTGTCATTACGTTATGATAGATTTCAGGGTAATGTTTTTTGAGCTGATAAAGAGGCGAAGTGTCAATATTGTTTTTAAACATATCCTTGAATGATTCCCTAATTTCAAAATTTTCATGAATTGCATTAAAATCTTTTGCTACAATCGTATCAATTACCTCATGCACTTGTTTATGAACAGCCGAAGTACTCTCTTCGATCAGGACTTCTTTATTACAGAAATATTTGTAAATAGTTTTTTTAGAAATACACATTTCGCCTGCAATGTCATCCATTGTAACGCTTTTAAAACCGAGTTTTAAAAATAATTCACTCGCTTTTGCTATAATTTTCTCTTTCATTTTGATTTTCAAATTGCATTGCAAATATACTTAGGAAACTAAAATCCAAAAAACAGTTTCCGTTACATTTGTAATAATTTTACATTAATTTATTCATTATGTAAGATTTATATACTAAATTCTAAATTTGCAATAAGTTTGATATCTTTTCCTAATGCCAAACCACCGTTATGATTAAATGAGTTATAATCTAACCCAAAGTCCTGACGTTTAATATCACCTTTAATTTCAAAAGCAACTTTTCTTTCTCCATTATAAGTATTCACACCAATGAATTCTGCATCAAGTTCTACTACTTTGGTAACATCTTTTATTGTTAAATCTCCTTTAAAGAAATTGATGTTATTGTTTACTTTCTGAAATGAAGTCGATTTAAAACTTATGATAGGATGCTCATCAACATCAAAAAAATCCTGAAGTTGTAAATACGTATCTATTTGCTGAAAGCTATCTTTTTTATTATTAATATCTAAAGAAAACTCAACTGAAGCATCTTCAATTTCGTTGTCCTCTATATTTACATAACCGCCAAATTTATTTGTAGTTCCTCCCATGTAGGCAATTATCGAATGTCTCATTTTAATTAAAACATCTGATTGGCTTGAATCTAGGGTCCATGTTGTTTTCATAAATATCTGATTTTAGTAAGGTTATAAATTACCCAAACTCTTCACGGAAACTCATACAGTGTTCAAAGTTTCCTTTTGAAAGTGCAAATATAGACAGGAAACTCTAAATACCAAAAAAGTTTCCAAGTTTTTTTGAAATAATTTTAAAAATTTAAGAAGGACCGATTTTATATATTCCCTGGCATTTAACTTTTAGAAGAGAATTATTCATATTTGAATTGTATCTTTGAGCCTCGTAAATCAGAATTTCATTTTATGCACGATATAAGTCAGTACCAGGATTTTTTTATTAATTATTTAGAAAAACAAAGCATCAACAAAGAGCCTAAAAACCTTTACGAACCAATTGAATACATTTTAGGTCTTGGCGGAAAACGTATGCGTCCGGTACTAACTTTAATGGCTTCAGAGGTTTTTGATACCGATTATAAAGTGGCACTTCCTGCTGCAATGGCAGTTGAAGTTTTTCATAATTTTTCGCTGGTTCACGACGATATTATGGATGATGCTCCTTTGCGAAGAGGACAGGAAACCGTACATGAAAAATGGGATCTTAATACCGGAATTCTTTCCGGAGATACGATGCTAATTTTAGCATACCAATATTTTGAACAATATGAACCAATCGTTTTTAGGGATTTAGCAAAGTTATTCAGTAAAACTGCTCTTGAGGTTTGCGAAGGACAACAATGGGATGTCGATTTTGAAAAAAGAAACGATGTTACAATTCCGGAATATCTAAAAATGATTGAATATAAAACAGCCGTTTTAGTTGCTGCTGCCATGAAAATGGGCGCAATTGTAGCTAAAACTTCTGAAAAAGATGGCGATTTAATTTATGATTTCGGACTTAATTTAGGATTGGCTTTCCAACTTCAGGACGATTATTTAGATGCTTTTGGTGATCCTGAAACCTTCGGAAAACAAGTTGGCGGTGATATTATCGAAAACAAAAAAACTTATTTATATCTAAAAGCACGCGAATTTTCATCTGTGGAAAAAGCTTCTGAATTAGAAAAATTATTCAGCCTACAATTAGAAGATAATTCAGAAAAAATAGAAACTGCAAAAGCTATTTTTAATACATCCGGTGCTTCAAAAGCAACGCAGGATGCCATAGAAATGTACACTTTTAAAGCTTTTGAAACTTTAGAAAAAATGGATATTAATGCTGAAAAGAAAAATATCCTGAGAACTTTTGGCGAGAATTTAATGAGTAGAAAAGTTTAGTTTTTTTTTCGCCACAGATTAAAAGATTTCAAGGATTAAAAATCTGTGAAAATCTTTTAATCTGTGGCTATATTTTTTGCACATAGTAAACCCGACAGGTTTTAAAAACCTGTCGGGTTTGTCATTTGAAAACTATTTAGCTAGAAAAGCTCATCCGGATCAACCAAAGCAGATAGTTTTTGTTTTAAATCGTCTTCTAAAATCGTCAAACCGTATTGGTAAGAAGCATTCATCCAGCCAAAACCTTCTTCGGTTATAAAATCAAATTCAGTTCCTACGTTTCCGTATTCTGCAAAGATTTTATGTGAACTGATTGATAAATCAAACTTTTCCGGAATGGTTCCGTTATAATCAACCGCATTTCTGGTAATCAGCCAAAGCCAGCGATAAACCATTTCCTGCACTTCTTCATTAAAATTATAATTCAGTAAACCTTCCCACAAAAGCATCTGATGCGGCGCCCATCCAAAAGGATAATCCCATTGTCGTATTGGCGAATTTTCATCAAGATCTGCAATAGCTTCTTTGGTACATCCCGCAATTCCGCCTTTCATTTTAAATCTTGGAAGCGTCTTTTTTACCAAAATTTCAGCTTGCTCATAACTGCTTATTTTCGCCCAAAGCGGATAAAAAGTAGTTGCAGCCTCAAAGAAATGTTGCTCTTCGGTTACAAAATTATAATCCAGATAACATCCGTATTCGGGATTCCAACACATTTTGTTGATCTTTTCTTTTCTCGAAGCAGCTTTCGAAAGCCAATATTCACTCGAAAAAGATTTGTCTTCGAAATATTGAAATTCATCTTTAAAATATTTTTTAATCAAAAAAGCAATATCAGTTTCGTACTTATAAAGCAAACTATTGATTGCAACCGTATTTAAATTGGCACAAACTCCAACTAATCTATTTGTTGTATCATGACCACTTTCACGCATACTGCGATCGTGAATAAAATACTTATCGAGCTCAGCATCTACAACCTCTCTTTCGAGATATTTTTTTTCAAATTCGCGTGTAGACAGGTTGTATTTGGGCGCATATTGTTCCAGAATATCATCAAAATGCCCTTCTTCAACTTCAAACGGAAGCCCAATTCCTTCTGCTTTATAGCGATTTAATCCATTTGCTGTAAGTCGCTTTCCTTCTTCCATCCAAACTGTTAAATACTCTTTTATAGCAGTTTTTAAATGCCTTTCGATCCAGAAAATATCAGGATTAGACTTTTCTAAAACATCCATTATGAGCGACGTATAAAGCGGCGGCTGTGTACGAGTTAAATAATAACTTCGGTTGGCGTTTAGAATTTTTCCGTAATGATCGATTTGATATTTAAAGTTTTCTGCAATCCCTAAAGCGAGGTCTATTTTGTCGTCTATCAAAAGCCCTTTGGCAATAAAATAACTGTCCCAACCATACATTTCATTAAATCTTCCGCCGGGAACGACAAAAGGAACGCCTGAAATTTCGTTGTTCTTAATTTGAAGTGCCAAAGCTAAAATTCCCGGTTTCTTATTGAGTGACAAAACATATTCCGGCGAAATGTTTTTAGGCATTTGCACCACCTTTAACTTTGGTGTTGTAGCTTCTAATTTTTTGAAATAATCAAAAACAATTTCATCTCCAAAAGGAACATACAAATACGAAACAGAATTTTCGATTTTATTGTCTTCCAGAATTTTCTTTACGCCATCGGCGTCAATTGTTCGGGTAAGGCCTTTCCAAAACAGGTTTTTTATTTTTCTTGAAATCCTTTTTACCGGATCTTCGGTGATTTCATCCAGATTTATTTCGGCAAATTCAGTTTTGTTTTTTTTTGCCAGCGCCAATTCCTGCAATAAATTCGAAAGTTGATAAGTTCCTTCAATCAAAGCAGAATTTCCGTTCTCATCATACAACAAAAACTTTTTTGGACCATTATCATCAATGGTTATTTTTTTATCACCATCAGTATCTTCCTGAGCTAATAATTTTTCGATAGTTTGGGTTATATGTAATTTAAATTTCATCTTTTGCAGTTATTTTTTTAAGAATAAAAAAGGATATTAATAATAAAGACATTGGAATTAAAGTAAAATAAAATGCGTTTTCCGGCCCTTCATTTTTAAACAGCCAACCGGTTATTCTGGAACCTAATGTGCCGCCAAGAGCAGAAAAGATTACAATTAATCCAGTCATTGAACTTTGCAGATTTTTAGGCAAAGCACTTAGTACAATCGAATTCAAAAGAGGATAAATAGGTGCAATAAACAATCCGATTAAAGGAAATGCAAAACCTATTAAAGGTATATCTGAAAGTGTGTTGATGTTTTTTACTTCTAATCCGACAGTTTTTGGAAGTACAAAAATCACAATCAGCATTGCAGAAAATATACAGAAACTTAAAACCCAAATCCAATTTACTCTTTTGGTTACAATACCGGCAATCAATCTACCAATTGCTAATGAAATAGCTAAAATACTGGCCATCATAATACTGATATTCTCCGGTAAATGAAGCACTTTTGTATTGAATGTAGGCAGCCATGACAAAATTCCCTGTTCGATCATTACAAACAAAAAGACGCTAATTACAAAAATAACGGTTAGCAGTTTTGCCATTAATTTGAACATTTGCATGAAATCATCTTTGAGATTTGCTCCCGCAGAAACTTCGGCTTCTTCGAATTTTATAAATAGTAAAAACAGAAAGGATACAAATGATAATCCCGCTAATAACCAATACACATTCAACCATGAATTTGGATTGTTTTCGTTATTAAAAGCCGGGAATAAAAAATAAGCCAAAGCAATTCCCACCATAAAAAATCCTTCAATGCTGCTCATTAAAGCGTTGTGCTCTTTTTGGGTTTCGGTCACGGTTCCTATCAGTGAATAAACCGAAACTTTTATTAAAGCAAATGAAACTCCCACTGTTGCAAAAAGAATTTTAGCATTATCAAAAGAATTTCCAAAATACATAGAAATACAAGCCAAAGTAACCAACCCTAAACCTATAAGCATCGATTTTCTATAGCCTATTCTTGGCAAAAAAGAAGCTATAAAAAAAGATACAATAGCAATTGGCATGTCTTTAAAAGCTTCTAGAATACTGGCCTGAACTTCATCTACTCCGTAATTTCTTTGCGATTTTAAAATCACAATGCCCACACTATTTAATAAAATAGCAAAGACAAAATAATTGAGATAAAGAGAGATTTTAATTCCTATGTTTTTCATTTTTTGGATGTGATTTTGTTGCCAATTCGGTGCGGTTACGGTGCGGAGATGTAATGCAGTGTGGTTACGGTGTGGAGACGCACTGCTGTGCGCCTCTACTATACCGTATGTTGTGTAAATACGCACGGCCGTGCGTCTCCTACTATAAATTTAGAAATTAATCGCTACCGAAAATCTAAAGGCGCGCCCTAAAATAGGTCTTGCCATAAACACATCGCTTGTTGCTGATGTTGTTTGTCTCGGGTCTCCTTCTGTTAAACCAATTTCGTTGAATAAGTTCGAAGCATCAACTGCAAAACGAAGATTATTATAGGTATAATTTAAACCTGCACCTACTTCTTTATAAGCTGGTAAAACTTGTTTATTGTCCTGATTTGTGAATTTTTTATCAAAATAAGAGAATTGAACATACGCTGTAAGATCTTTTGTAATATCTACTTCCGGTCTTAGATTACAGAAAAACTTAGGAATTCTTCGTGCTGTATTTCCGTTGAAATCAAAAGTAGAACCATCAGCATTTGTACCTGTAAATTTATCATATTCCGGTTTTTGAACCGTGAACGTAAAATTCAGTTTAACAATTTTATATCTCGCATTGGTTTCTACTTCAAGACCAATATTGTTTACATCGGCAAATTTATTCTCAGAACTTCCGTCAGATAAAATATCTGTAAAAGCAACGTTTTTCAGATTCATGTGGAATAAATTGGCATTCACATTAAAGAATGAATTTGAATATTTATACCCTAACTCGAATTGATTTACCTGCGTATTTTCAAGTTTGCTTAAATCAGCAGCATTATCATAAAAAGACTCTTCGATTGGAGATCGAAATCCGTGGCTATAACGAATGTATGAAGCCATATTGTCATTAAATTTATAGTTTCCTGCAGCTGTATAAGACCATTCGCTTACATCATATCTCCAATATGTATACGGATTTCCTTTTACAGTAGTAACCTTATCATCAGCAGTATTATTTGCTAAAATTCCTAAGTTTTCAGCAAAAAATCTGGCGTTGTCTCTGTATCCGGAATACTTGTCTTTGTTGTATCTTAAACCTGCATTGAATGTCAAATTATCTGTTGCTTTAATTTCGGCGTCAGCATAAACATCATTCAAAAGTCCTTTAGTTTGTGCATCTCTTTCTAACCACGTGATTCTTTCTATTCCGTTCCAAGTGTGATTAACTCCGGTTGTATTGTCTTTTACGTTTAACAATCTCGGATTATCCGAAACTCCCACTAAATAAGAATTCCAGTTCCAGTATTGATTCGATTTCCAGTTCGAGTAGTAATAACCAGCTGTCAGTTTTACAGGATCTAAATCAAAAGCAAAAGAGAAATTATTAGCAAAATTGTTCATCTTTTTGTCAATGTGCCAAAGATCAGCTCTCATAATTAATGCATTTGGATCCAATTTTTGTCCATTATCCACATAAGAATAAGTCAAATTGCTTGCTGTTGTGTTTTGAACGCTTGTTGCGTAAGCATCTTGTGTCCAAGGGCCTCCATTCGGGAAAATTGCATTGTAATTTAAATCGATACTCGTTTGTTTAAATGCATTTTTGAAAGTTACTTTCTCAGATATTTTCTTTTTGAATTCGGCTCCAATTGAGTTAATAACCGGATGAGAACCATCCTCTAAATCTGCGCTAAAAGTCCCACCACCATATTGAGGCACATTTAAGTGACTGAAATTAACTGACGTTAAAGTTCCATAATTTGGATTAAACCCATCGATACCTTCAATTTTTCCGTTGTTGCTTTTTAAAGGAATTGGTAAATAAAACGTATTTCTGTCATCAAGATGTTTGAAGTTAACTCTTAAATAATCATCGTCATCAAATTTATATGTGATGTTTCCTTTTATCTGACCTCCTTTATTTGCTGTAAAACCTGTATTTCTTACACCATTATCAGCTCTGTAGAAACCTCCAACATTAAAAAATAATTTGTCTTTAATTAAAGCGCCTGATAAATTAAGATCTGTTCTGAACATTCCGTAATCTGAAGTCGTGAATTTTGCTCTTCCCATAAATTCATTCTGACCCGTTTTCGAAATGAAATTGATGATTCCACCCGGAGCATTGTTGGCGAAGATTGATGCCGAACCTCCACGAACGGCTTCCATTTTGCTTACCGTTTCGTCTAATCTGTAAAAAGTATCGGCATTGGCAAATTGCAAAGCTCCATCTTCAAAAACCGGTAATCCGTCTTCCTGAATTTGTACATATTCATAAGCTCCCGCTGACGGAATTCCTCTTGCAAAAAGGTTATTTCCTATTTCTCCTCCAGAGGCTTCAACTACAAATCCGGGAATGGTTTGAAGTAAAGCTGCTGTGCTTGATGGCGCTCTGTCTTCGATCGCTTTGGCTCCCATTGTAGTAATTGCAACGCTGGATTCAAGCTTAGATCTCGGACTTGAAGATCCTGTAACCACAACTTCTTTTAAGCTTTGTGATTCTCCTTCAAGAAGTAAATTTACCTCTAGAGATTCTCCTTCTTTTAATGTAATTTGTTTTTCGAAAGTTTTATAGCCAACATTCGTTGCTACAATTGAGTAATTTCCTGCTGCAATGTTCGAAAATACAAATCTTCCGTTTTCGTCTGTAATCGTATTTTTATCAGTTCCTTTAAGAGATACATTTGCTCCCGGAACGGTTTGGCCACCGTCATCAAGTACTTTTCCCGAAACGGTATTTTTATCCTGAGCAAATAAATGATTTGGAACAGAAATTAAGCACAATATCAAAAACAATATGCCTAAATAAGAATGTTGCTGTTTCATGTTTTTTTTGGTTTAGTTAGTAAATTTTTCATTTTATAATGTAAACTTACTCCGTTATTTACTTGAATTTAAGAATTCTAAATCGAAAACGTTTTCGAAATCGCCTAAAACGTTTTCGGAAGTTAATTTTTTATCAATGCAGTTTATTTTTAGTACATTTATTTCATGAATGACACAAAATTAATAGATATAGCCTCAGCATTGGGCATTTCGGTTACAACGGTTTCAAAAGCACTTAAAGGATATACAGATATTAGTAAGTCTACACGTGCCAGAGTTATCGAAATGGCTGAAACTATGAACTACATGCCAAACTCTGTCGCCGTAAACCTCAGAACTAATGAAACCAAAACAATTGGTGTTATTATTCCTGCCACTGTACATCACTTTTTTTCGAGCGTATTAAATGGAATTCTTGAAGAAGCGGAGAAAAGAGGTTATTTGGTCATTATATTACAATCAAACGAAAAGTACGAACTCGAGAAAAAACAACTTGCTTTATTAATTCAAAAACGAGTTGACGGAGTTTTAATGTCTCTTTCTAATGAAACTGATGATTTTACTCATATTAATGAAGCCATTCGGAAAAATACTCCTGTTGTTCTTTTTGATAAAATTGCCAAAAGAGTCGATTGTTCTAAAGTCGTTATTAATGATGCAAAAGCGGCTTATGATGCCGTAACGTACCTTATTAATAAAGGATATAAAAAAATCGCGCATTTTAGAGGTTCTTATGTTCCGCAAAATTCTATTGATCGTTTTTTAGGATATAAAAGAGCTCTTGAAGCGCACGGAATTGAGTACGACTCGAAGTTGGTTTATGTTTGCGATAACAATACCGATTTTGAAGATGGTTACGAAAATGCCCAAAAAATAATGACTGAACATCCTGATATTGATGCCATTTTTGCGATTACGGATTTGGTTGCTATCGGGATTATTAAATATTTTAATGAAGCCGGAATAAAAACTCCTGAACAAGTGGCCGTTTTCGGATTCAGCAATTGGTTTATGAGTACGGTTATTTCGCCTAAATTAACGACAATCGATCAGCCTGGATTTGAAATGGGACATCAGGCAGTTTCTCTTTTAATTGATGAAATTATGGACATAAAAGAGCATCGGCCGGTGACACATCAAATTATTGAACTTCCTACAAGAATCATTGAAAGAGAATCAACAGTTAAATGATTTTTTAGTTTTAACTTTGCGTCAATTCTTAAAAAGCGTCAATGTTTCCAATTCCTGAAAATACCGATTTTTTATTGGCTGATGCCGAAAAAGAAAACCTATATCTAAACCTGATTGAACAAATTAATAAGGATTTTAATTTGGCAAACGAAGGCATCGATTTTCCGTTAAGTATTTCTCCTGATGAATTAAAAATTCAGCTTCACGAAAAAATTTACCGAATGATTCAGTACAAATTTGCTGAATATTTAAACCTGCTTTATATTATCGATGTTTCGGAAAGTGAAATCAAAAAACTAGACGGTTCTGATTTGGTAATTCTGGCTGAACAAGTTGCTTTTTTGATTTTAAAAAGAGAATGGCAGAAGGTTTGGTTTCGGAAGAATTTTAAGTAAAAAAGGTACAAAGGCACAAAGTTGCAAAGCGACAGAGGTTTTCTCACTTTGTGACGAAGTCTAAATTCAGGTATTACAAAACCTTTGAACCTTTGTTGCTCTAAACCTCTGAGCCTTTAAAAATACACTCTCACAAAAGGCATAAATCCAGATCCGTAAAGGCTCGTTTGTGCATTGTACAAAACATCGTAACGCGCACCAACAGTTACATTTCCGGTTCTGTAACCTGCGCCAAGATATAAGGCTGTATTCCAATAATTATCAGAGTAACTTGGTATGTATTGCGTTGCTTTATAATCTGTATTTATGCGCACTTGCTCTAACTCTGCAGACAATTGAATTTCAGGAATTGGGTTTACAAGTGTAACCAAACTTCCGCCGTAAACATAGGAGTCATAATAGTTTTTTGAAGATAAATATCCGAATTGTAAACCAACTCCAACCGCCACAAATTCGTTAACATTATAGATTGCACTTGGCATAACTGAAATATCGGTATAACCGGAACCAATTCCTAAACCAAGTCCACCTCCAAACTGAACCTTGTCCCAAAAATGATTGCTGTTATCTATGACATATTTTTGCTGTGCAATTGCTGAACTTGAGAATAAGACTATCAAAATCACAAAAAAGGTTTTGAAAACGATTGAAATTTGATTTATATTCATAGTTAGATCTATTTTTAACAATTTTTTACGTAAAAGTACGTAAAAAAAAGGTTTAAATAAAGTCGATTGTTGTACTTTTGCCATTCTATTTAACAAAAAGTATATTCACACATATTATGGATAGGTTTTCATTTTTAAATGCAGCGCATACAGAGTTTTTCGCACAATTATATGATCAATATTTAGTAAATCCAGATAGCGTTGAGCCAAGCTGGAGAAGTTTTTTTCAAGGTTTCGACTTTGGACAAACAACTTATAATGACGAAAATCCAGTTCAACGAATTGTTGAATATGTGACTAGCGACAACACAGATTACAGTAAAGTTTCAGAAAAACTGCAAAAAGAATTTAACGTTCTAAAGTTAATTGATGGATACCGTACAAGAGGGCATTTGTTTACAAAAACAAATCCTGTTCGTGACCGTAGAACTTCGTCTCCAACTTTAGATATCGAAAATTTTGGATTGACAACTGCTGATCTTTCAACAGTTTTTGATGCTGCACAAACAATCGGAATCCCGCCTTCTTCACTAGAAGCTATTGTAAATCGTCTTAAAGCTATTTACTGCCAGCATATTGGTATTGAATACATGTATATTAGAAATCCTGGCGTTGTAAAATGGATTCAGGATAAATTAGCTGTAAATGTTAATCAGCCTAATTTCTCTTCTGAAGAAAAGAAAACAATCTTAAATAAATTAAACGAAGCAGTTTCTTTCGAGAACTTCTTACATACTAAATATGTTGGTCAAAAAAGATTCTCACTTGAAGGTGGAGAATCAATTATTCCGGCTTTAGACGCTTTGATCGAACAAGCTGCTGAAAAAGGTGTTGAACAATTCGTAATGGGAATGGCTCACCGTGGTCGTTTGAACGTTTTGGCAAACATCTTCGGAAAATCAACTCAGGATATTTTTGGTGAGTTTGACGGTAAAGATTACGATCAGGAATATTTTGATGGTGACGTAAAATACCACTTAGGTCTTACTGCCGACAAAAAAACAAGATCTGGAAAAAGCATCAATATCAATTTAGCACCAAACCCTTCTCACTTAGAAACTGTTGGAGCTGTAATTGAAGGAATCACAAGAGCAAAACAAGATAAATATTATGCTGACGATTTCTCTAAAGTATTACCTATCGCCGTTCACGGAGATGCTGCAATTGCAGGTCAGGGTATCTTGTATGAAATCATTCAGATGGCTCAACTTGATGGTTACAAAACCGGAGGAACAATCCACATTGTAATCAACAACCAAGTTGGTTTTACTACTAACTATTTAGACGCTCGTTCTTCTACTTATTGTACAGATGTTGCCAAAGTAACATTATCTCCAGTATTACACGTAAATGCTGATGATGCTGAAGCTGTTGTACACGCTGTATCTTTTGCATTAGATTACAGAATGCAATTTGGACGTGACGTATTTATCGATTTATTAGGATACAGAAAATACGGTCATAACGAAGGTGATGAACCTCGTTTTACTCAACCGGTTTTATATAAAATCATTGCAAAACATAAAAATCCAAGAGATATTTATGCCGAGAAATTATTGTCTGATGGCGTAATCGATGCATCTTATGTAAATGCTTTAGAAAAAGAATACAAATCTAATATGGAGGAGAATTTAGAAGCTTCCCGTAAAAAAGATTTGACAATTATTACTCCATTCATGAAAAACGAATGGGACGGATTTGTTCAGGTAACTGATACACAAATGCTTCAAAAAGTAGATACTTCTTTTGACAAAAAAGGATTAGATTCTATTATTAATACAATTTCAACGTTACCATCTGACAAAAAATTCATCAGTAAAATATCTAAAATTGTTACGGATAGAAAAACTGGATACGACAACAACACTATCGATTGGGGAACTGCAGAAGCTCTTGCTTACGGATCTCTTTTGACGGAAGGATTTGATGTTCGTATTTCAGGTCAGGACGTAGAGCGTGGTACATTCTCTCACCGTCATGCTGTAGTAAAAGTTGAAGATTCTGAAGAAGAAGTAATTCTATTAAACGGAATCGAAAACAAAAAAGGAAAATTCGGAGTATTCAATTCTCTTTTATCTGAGTACGGAGTTCTTGGTTTTGATTATGGATATGCATTGGCAAATCCAAAAGCCTTAACAATTTGGGAGGCACAATTTGGAGATTTCTCTAATGGAGCTCAAATTATGATTGACCAATATATTTCATGTGGAGAAGATAAATGGAACAACCAAAATGGTATTGTTTTATTATTGCCTCACGGATATGAAGGACAAGGTGCAGAACACTCTTCTGCAAGAATGGAGCGTTATTTACAACTTTGCGCAAGACAAAATATGTATGTTGCAGATTGTACAACGCCAGCCAACTTCTTCCACTTGTTAAGAAGACAAATGAAAACGAATTTCCGTAAACCTTTGGTAGTTTTCTCTCCAAAAAGTTTATTGCGTGATCCAAGATGTGTATCTTCAGTAGAAGAATTAGCAAAAGGAAGTTTCCAGGAAACAATTGATGACAACTCAGTAAACAAAAAAGAGGTAAAAACTTTAGTTTTCTGTACAGGTAAATTCTACTACGACATCGTTGCTGAAAGAGAAAACAACGGAAGAAATGATGTTGCAGTTGTTCGTATTGAGCAATTGTTCCCATTACCTGTTGAGCAATTAAAAGAAATCATCGCAAAATATCCAAATGCTGATGATTATGTTTGGGCTCAGGAAGAACCTAAAAACATGGGAGCTTACAGCTTTATGTTAATGAACTTTGATCTTGTAAAATGGAGATTAGCTTCGTTAAAAGCTTATGCTGCACCGGCATCAGGAAGTTACACACGTGCAAAACGTCGTCACGCAGATGCAATTAGAATGGTTTTCGATAAAAATTTATTCAGATAAAAAGAATGTTTCAAGTTTCAATCCCGATAGCTATCGGGATTGAAACCATAAAAACCTTAAACAAAAACAAAGATGATTTTAGAAATGAAAGTCCCATCACCAGGGGAATCAATAAAAGAAGTTGAAATTGCAACTTGGTTAGTAAAAGACGGAGATTATGTAGAAAAAGATCAAGCTATTGCTGAAGTTGATTCAGACAAAGCTACTCTTGAATTACCGGCTGAAATGAGCGGAATTATTACGCTAAAAGCAGAAGAAGGTGATGCAGTTGCGGTAGGAGCTGTAGTTTGTTTAATTGATACAGATGGTGTAAAACCAACAGGTGATGCTCCGGCTGCACCAGTGGCAGAAGCTCCAAAAGCTGAGGCTCCAAAGGCTGAAGTAAAAGCAGAAGCTCCAAAAGCGGCACCTGCAGCAGCAGCAACTTACGCTTCTGGAACTCCATCTCCAGCAGCCAGAAAAATATTAGACGAGAAAAACATAGCACCAGCTACAGTTTCAGGAACTGGTAAAGACGGAAGAATCACTAAGGAAGATGCTTTAAACGCAGTACCTTCAATGGGAACTCCAACTGGTGGAAGCCGTGGATCTGAGCGTACTAAATTATCAATGTTACGTCGTAAAGTAGCAGAGAGATTAGTTGCTGCTAAAAACGAAACTGCAATGTTAACAACTTTCAACGAAGTTAACATGACACCAATCAACTTGATTCGTAACGAATACAAAGATGCTTTCAAAGCAAAACATGGTGGTCTTGGTTTAGGTTTCATGTCTTTCTTTACAAAAGCAGTTACAAGAGCTTTACAATTATATCCGGATGTTAACTCAATGATGGATGGTGATTATAAAGTAGCTTACGACTTTGCTGATATTTCAATCGCAGTTTCAGGACCAAAAGGTCTAATGGTTCCTGTAGTTCGTAATGCGGAATTATTAACTTTCCGCGGAATTGAAGCTGAAATCAAAAGATTAGCTTTAAGAGCCCGTGATGGTCAAATTACTGTTGATGATATGACTGGCGGAACTTTCACTATTACTAACGGTGGTGTTTTTGGAAGTATGTTAAGTACACCAATTATCAACCCTCCGCAATCAGGAATTTTAGGAATGCACAATATTATTGAGCGTCCGATTGCTGTAAACGGAAAAGTTGAAATTCACCCAATGATGTACGTTGCACTTTCTTATGACCACAGAATTATTGACGGACGTGAGTCTGTTGGTTTCTTAGTGGCTGTAAAAGAAGCTTTAGAAAATCCAGTAGAATTATTGATGAATGGCGATGCTAAACGTGCTTTAGAATTGTAATTTCAAGTAATTTTCAACAATAATAGAGAGCCTGTTCATTAATTTGAACAGGCTTTTTTTCTTAAGGTTGACTTAAATCTTGCTTAAGATGTTAATTTTTTAAATAAACGTAAATTTTACCCTTTAAAAAATATTTTATTTAGAATAAATAAAAATAGTTTGTTTGAGTGGCATTCAACACTTAAATTTGCGCTATTAAAATTAATTCTAAATAACATGAAATATAAATTTACAATTTCTCTCTTAAGCTTTTGTTTTTTTCTATTAGCAAGCATAACAATTTCTGCACAAGAAAAAGCAACCCTAAAAGGTAAAATATCTTTAAGCAGTAATGATTCTCCTGAAGGCATTTCTATTGTGCTAAAAGGAACAAGACTTGGAACAGTTACTGATGAGAATGGAAACTATAAGATAAAAAATATTAAGCATGGAACTTATACCGTAAAAATCTCTGCTGTTGGATTTTCTTTCACAGAAAAAAAGATAACAATGAGTGAAGGTCAGGAATTAATTCAAAATTTCAGTCTTACTTCAAACTCACAAGAATTAACTGAAGTAGTTGTAAATGGTGGCAGAAAAAACCGTTTTGCACGTAAAGAAAACCAACAAGTATCAAAACTACCTCTTAAAAATCTTGAGAACCCACAAGTATATACTACTATTACAGGAGAAGTTTTAAAAGAACAAGTAGTAACTACTTTTGACGATGCTTTAAAAAATGCATCAGGTATTACACAACTTTGGGCTTCGACCGGACGTGGTGGAGATGGCGCCGGATATTATGCTCTTAGAGGATTTGCTGTTCAGCCAACTATGGTTAACGGGTTATCAGGATTAACAAACGGAAGTTTAGACCCTTCAAATGTTGACAGAATTGAAATTATCAAAGGACCATCAGGAACTTTATTTGGAAGCAGTTTAATCTCTTACGGAGGATTAATCAACACAACTACAAAAAGACCTTACAAAACATTTGGCGGAGAAGTAAATTACACTATCGGAAGTTATGGTTTAAATCGTGTAACTGCTGATATCAATACCCCTTTAAACGATAAAAAAACTTTAAACTTTAGAGTCAACTCAGCATACAATAAGCAAGATAGTTTTCAGGATGCCGGTTTTAGAGAATCGTTTTTTATTGCTCCCTCATTATCATATGAAGTAAATGACAGATTATCATTTTTGATAAACACTGAGTTTATGAGCAACAATACAACAAACCCAACAATGTTGTTTTTAGACAGAAGTAATCCGTTAAGAGTTCATAATATTTCTGAATTAAAATACGACAACGAACGTTCTTACACTAGTAACGAGCTTACCATAAAAACACCTTCTTATAATTTGCAAGGGCAAATGCTTTATAAGATTTCTAATCAATGGACTTCTCAAACTATTTTCTCTTCGAGCTCTGCAAAATCAACTGGAAATTATGCTTATCTATATGAAGGAACAGCATACGACACAAGGATTAAAGAAGGGATTATACTGAATAGATTTTTTAACTATCAGGATAATAAAAACACAACTATTGATATTCAACAAAATTTTAACGGAGATTTCAAAATAGGAAATCTAAGAAACCGAATCGTTGTTGGTCTTGATTATTTTAACAGAACAACTCTGGATCGCAGCTCAGGATATGCTGGAAATGGAACTATCTACATAGGCGATGACGTAGCAACTTTCAATTCTCTTTACAATACCACAAATGGTGATAGCGGCGTTTTAACAAAAGCTGCATCTGATGCAATTATAGCCAATAGCCCTCGAAATAACAGTAAAACAAAGCAAGAAGTTTACAGCGCATACTTCTCAGATGTAATCAACTTTACTCCTGCTCTATCTGCAATGGTAAGTTTACGTGCTGATCGTTTTATAAACAGTGGAGACACTTCTACAGCTGTTGACAATTACAATCAAACAGCTTTTTCACCAAAATTCGGATTGGTATACCAGCCTATTTTAGATAAAGTTTCGGTTTTTGCAAATTACATGAATGGTTTTGCAAATGTTGCTCCTGGTCAAAATCGTAATGCAGGTATTGTTACCCCTTTATCATTCAATCCGGAACATGCAAATCAATTTGAAGCTGGTACAAAATTAAACCTGTTCAACGATAAACTTTATGCTTCTTTTAGTTACTATGATATCAAAGTTTCTGATCAGGTATACGTAATAGAAACTCCTTATGTTGATCCAACTCAACCTGACGTTCCTCAACCAAACAACCAAACAACTTATCAAAATGGAGGACAGCACAATAAAGGTTTTGAAGCCGAAATTGTAGCTAATCCGGTTACTGGTTTAAATATTGTTTTGGGATACAGTTACAATGACGCAATATTAACTGCGGGAGATCCTGACTTTGTAGGCTTTAGACCAGAAAGTGCCGGACCACAAAACTTAGCAAACCTTTGGGCTAGTTACAAATTTACAAGCGGTGTATTAAGAGGATTTGGTTTAGGTCTTGGAGGAAATTATGTTGGTGATAATAAAATCATGAACAGAGCCACTGCCGGAACATTCACAATTCATGAATATGGTGTATTAAACTCCTCTTTATTTTACAATGCAGATAAATTCAATATTACGCTTAAAGTAAACAATATTACAAACGAGGAGATATATGATGGATGGTCAACCATTCACCCTAAAGATCCCAGGACTTTTGCAGCAAGTTTTACTTATAGATTCTAATAAAAACAAAAAATACCTTTCTCCTGAACAAGAAAGATGTTTTAAATTCTATTAAATTATGATAACAAAACAAGTACGTTTTCTACATAAATGGCTCGGATTAATTTCCGGGCTTATTGTTTTTATAATAAGTGTTACCGGTTGTATTTTTTGTTTTCATGACGAAATAAAAGATATTACCCGCAAGGAATGGCGCTTGGTTGAACCCGAAAATAAACCATTTTTACTGCCATCAGTTTTAAAAGAAAAAGCCAAAGAAATTGCTCCAAAAAATAAAGCGACCATGATTTCTTACTATGGCAAAAATAGATCGGCAATTGTTTACACGTATTCTGATACAGAGAATCTATACCTTTATTTTAATCCGTACACAGGCAAATATCTAAAAACAGAAAATCCTAAAACTGATTTCTTTATAATCGTCGAATACATTCACTTGTATTTGCTTCTGCCCGATTATATTGGCAAACATATTATTGGTGGTGCAACGATTATCTTTATTTTATTGCTTATTTCAGGAATTATTCAATGGTGGCCCAAACGAAAGCATGACATCAAACGAAGTTTTACTGTAAAATGGTCTGCAAAATGGCGTCGGGTAAACTATGACTGGCACAATACATCAGGATTTTATATTGCGATTATTGCTGCAATTATTGCGATTACAGGTTTAACATTTACCTATGAATGGGTTGGCGACGGAATTTATAAAACTTTCAATTTTGGAGGAGATAAAGCTGCCGAAACAAAAACTCCGGTTGTTGATACTACTAAATTTAGTAACAACTCACTTACTGCTGTCGATAAGGCTTTTATTGAAACCATGAAACTTCAGCCAAAAGCCGAAATGTGTTTTGTTACTTTTCCGCAACAAAAAGGCGACATTATCAGCACAGGCGCTTATCCGCATACTTTAAGATACGATCATCAGAGCAATTATTATTTTCATCCAAACGATGGAAAATTAATTCAAAGTAATCCTTATCCTAAAAAGAGTCTGGGATTGCAGGTTGTCGAAATGAATTACGGAATTCACACGGGTCAAATTCTGGATTTACCCGGAAAAATAATTGCTTTTATAGTTAGTTTAATTGCTGCCGCTTTGCCCGTAACGGGTTTTGTAATTTGGTACGGAAGAAACAAGAAAACTAAAAAAGTAAAGGCATAAAAAAAACCGCTTTGAATGAGCGGTTTTTTCTATATCTTAGAAATTATCTTAATTTCTGTTTGCCAAAGCATTTTTTTGTAAATTCTTTACCGAACTTACTTGACTATTTTCAAAGGCAACTTCACAAAGACTTTTTTCATTGAAGAAAATCCATTTTCCGGTTTTCATTCCATCTGCGTACTCTCCTACAGCCAATTTATTTCCCTTTTCATCATACGATACCCAAACGCCGTCTAATTTACCATCTTTAAAAAAGCCTTGTTGTTGTACATTACCATTTTCATAATAGTAAGTAGCTTTTATTTTGTTACCAACAACTTCTAATTCCGGTTTAACCTCTTGTGCAACTAGAATTCCAGAGAACAATATTGCAACTAAAATTACACACTTTTTCATATCTTTAGGTATTTAATGTTATCAAATCGTTATCAAATATAGTTAAATGTTTACATTAAACAAACTTTTACTTAACAATTTGGTAACATTGAATAAAAACTTAACATTGGAAATAATTGAAAAACAAAAAAACCAACGCCGAAGCATTGGTTTTACTGGTGTTTCCGCGAAAGCGAAAATTTACTATAACGTTATAAATTTGATAAATAAATTACTTCAATAGTGCGTCTAATTGCGTTTGAAGCTCTGGAGACGATGGTCGCTCAGCATCAGGATTCAAAATATTACCTTTTGGATCTATCAAAATAAATCTTGGAATTCCGGTAACACCATAACTCATTACAAAGTCAGATTCCCAATCCTTATCAGCAAATAATTGAGTCCCTCCCAATTGTTTATCCGTTACAAACTTTTTCCATTTTTCATTATCCTTTGCTTTATCAACAGAAATGCTCACGAATTCAATATTCTTTCCGTGGTACTTCTCTTCAATTTTTTGCAAATACGGAATCTCTGCTCTACATGGCGCACACCAGGTTGCCCAAAGATCGATATAAACATATTTTCCTTTTAAATCAGAAAGTTTTGTTTTTCCTCCTTTATGATTATCATAATCAAAACCAGGCGATACTTTCCCAATTAAACCTCTTGTTTTTGAAGTCCTTTCATATTGTTCAGTAGCATATTGATTAAAACTTTCGAAACTACTTTTTAATGCCGTTTTAAATTCAGGATCAAAATCTCCTTTTTCCAGATTTTCTAAATCCGCTTTATTCTTTTGTTCTAATAAATTAGCAAATTCTATAGCTTCTTTAGAAAAAGCCTCGTTTTGAAACTTTTCGTCTTTTAAAGCTTGCTGCGCCAGAAAATTACTTTCATTTACACCTTTACCTTTATAGATAATAGTTTCATCAAATTCTTTTGCATTCATTGTTAAATTAACATCCGAATCTGGTTTTAAATATAAATTAGAAGATTCAGTTCCGTCAGAAAACATATAAAATCCTTTTGGAGCATCAAAAGAAGCCACAAACAACTCTTTTTTATTGATCGGAATAACTTGTTTAAAATTATTTCTTCCTTTAATGACTAAAGTGTCACTATTTCTGTTCTCTATTTTAGCTGTAAATTTAACTTGACTTTTAGTCTGACCGATAATATTCAAAGCGCTAAAAATCAACAGACCAGTTACAAAAAATTTATTCATAAGTATTAAAGTTTGTATTTAGTAATCCAAATCTAAAGAAATTACACCGGCAAAATTTAAGAATTAACAAAATATTTCAAATTAATAGTCATCTAGTTGCACACTTTGTTATATTAATTTGAATTTTGTGTTTACTTTTGCAATCTAAAATTTTGATCATGTATAGAAGTCATAATTGCGGCGAATTAAACGCCTCAAATATTAATACGGAAGTTACACTTGCAGGTTGGGTTCAAAACTCTAATGATAAAGGATTTATAAATTGGGTTAATTTACGTGACCGATACGGTATTACTCAGTTATTATTTGATAAAGGTCGTTCAGATGAAAAAGTTTTTGAACTGGCTAAAACTTTAGGTAGAGAATTTGTAATTCAGGTAAAAGGAACTGTTATTGAGCGCGAAGCCAAAAATAAAAATCTTGCTACTGGTGACATTGAAATTTTGGTCACTGAAATGACTATTTTAAATGCAGCCCTTACACCTCCATTTACAATCGAAGATAAAACTGACGGTGGAGAAGATATCAGAATGAAATATCGTTATTTAGATATTCGTAGAAATCCTGTGAAAAACAGTTTATTATTCCGTCATAAAGTAGCGATGGAAGTTCGTAAATATCTATCTGATTTAGATTTCTGCGAAGTTGAAACTCCTTACTTAATCAAATCGACTCCTGAAGGCGCGAGAGATTTTGTTGTGCCAAGCCGTATGAACGAAGGACAATTTTATGCATTGCCACAATCGCCACAAACTTTCAAACAATTATTGATGGTTGGTGGAATGGATAAATATTTCCAAATCGTGAAATGTTTCCGTGACGAAGATTTACGTGCAGACCGTCAGCCTGAGTTTACACAAATCGATTGCGAAATGGCTTTTGTGGAACAAGAAGACATTTTGAATGTTTTTGAAGGATTGACAAGACACTTATTAAAAGAAATTAAAGGTATTGAAGTAGATAAATTCCCAAGAATTACTTACGACTATGCCATGAAAACATACGGAAACGACAAACCGGACATTCGTTTTGGAATGGAGTTTGGCGAGTTAAACGAATTTGCACAACACAAAGATTTCCCAGTATTCAATGCTGCTGAACTTGTTGTGGGAATTGCAGTTCCGGGAGCAGGAAATTATACCCGTAAAGAAATTGACGGATTAATTGACTGGGTAAAACGTCCGCAAGTTGGCGCATCAGGAATGGTGTATGCAAAATGTAATGACGACGGAACTTTTAAATCATCTGTAGATAAATTCTACGATCAGGACGATTTAGGACAATGGGCAAAAATTACCGGAGCAAAACCTGGCGATATGATTTTTGTACTTTCTGGACCGGCAAACAAAACACGTGCGCAGCTTTCGGCACTTCGTATGGAATTAGCAACTCGTTTAGGATTGCGTAAACCGGAAGAATTTGCACCTCTTTGGGTTGTTGATTTTCCATTATTAGAACTTGACGAAGAAACTGGTCGTTACCATGCAATGCACCACCCGTTTACATCTCCAAAACCAGAAGACATGCAACTATTAGAAACTGATCCTGGAAAGGTTCGTGCTAATGCATATGATATGGTTCTTAACGGAAATGAAATTGGCGGAGGATCAATTCGTATTCACGACAAAGCAACTCAGCAATTAATGTTCAAATATTTAGGCTTTACAGAAGAAGAAGCAAAAGCACAATTTGGCTTTTTAATGGATGCTTTTCAATTTGGAGCTCCACCACACGGAGGTTTAGCTTTTGGTTTAGACAGATTGGTGGCTATTTTAGGAGGTCAGGAAACAATTAGAGATTTTATTGCGTTCCCAAAAAATAATTCAGGACGTGATGTTATGATCGATGCTCCTGCAAAAATTGATGACGCTCAACTAAAAGAACTTCATATTAAACTTGATACGATATAAATTCTTATAAATTTAAAAACAAAAAAACTGCAGCTAAATCTTATTAGTTGCAGTTTTTTTTATACTTTTTCTTCTGGCTTGAGTGTTAAAAAAATGTTAACTAAAAATTGCGAAGTCAGCAAATACAAGTATTCTCCCACAAAAACATAAATTTAAAGAACAGCTCTGGCATAATATACGAAAATTTTGTAAAATATAAGCTACTTTTTTAACATTTATTTTAACTATTATTGATTCTTAAATAAAATTCTTCTATATCAAAATTGATGCAATATAAATAGCGAAAACACTGTGAATCAATAATTTTTACAAAAAATTAACACCTTATTGTCTTTTGTATGAATTTATATATTACATTTGCTTCATTATAAATTATTATTACAATTACAATGCGTACAGGTACAGTAAAATTTTTCAATGAATCTAAAGGTTATGGATTCATTACAGACGAAGAAACAGGAAAAGATATCTTCGTTCACGCTTCAGGAATTAACGCGGAAGAATTACGCGAAGGAGACCGTGTAAGCTATGAAGAAGAAGAAGGAAGAAAAGGGAAAGTTGCTGCTAAAGTAGCAGTAATCTAAGAAAAATATAGCAATTTATTTTTTTTGCCTCTGAATGGTTTTGAAAACGTTTCGATTAATTTCGAAACGTTTTTTTTTAGGTTAAATCTTAAAAAAAACTTAAAAAAACAAACTCTTATTTATAATCAATAAAAATTACAAAAATTCACCCTTTTGTTGCACACTTAAATCCTTTTTTAGCTTGTGTTTTACAGAGTTGAAAGTTATCTTTGTGGCTTATTCTTTAAGTAAAAAACCTAAGTTTATGCAATCTGATCAATACAGTTACATTCCTATTTTAATGCAAGCAATTTTAGCTATTGGATTTGTGGTAGGAACAATCATTATTTCCGGAAAATTAGGACCAAAAAGAAGTTCTGAGGTAAAAGACAAAAACTTTGAGTGTGGTATCGAATCTGTTGGTAATGCACGTATCCCATTTTCAGTAAAATATTTCCTGGTTGCTATTTTGTTTGTATTGTTTGACGTAGAGGTAATTTTTCTTTATCCTTGGGCTGTAAACTTCAAAGAATTAGGAATTGAAGGAATGCTAAAGATGATCGTATTCATGGCACTTTTATTAGTTGGCTTTTTCTACATCATCAAGAAAAAAGCATTAGACTGGGAATAAACGGATTTTAGATTTTAGATTAGTGATTTTAGATTTAAGAGTCAGTTGTTATCTGAACTTATATAGAACCACAATTTAAAATTTGATTTCTTCGAATTAATGTACTGATTTAAAAAAATTGATTTTACCTTTTACGATTTCCCAAATCTAAAATCTAAAATCAGAAATCTAAAATAAAAATGAGCGATTCAAATGTAAATATGGTTGCGCCGCCGGAAGGAGTTGTAGGAGAAGGTTTCTTCGCTACAAAACTAAATGATGTTGTAGGTTTAGCACGAGCCAATTCATTATGGCCATTACCTTTTGCAACTTCATGCTGTGGTATCGAATTCATGGCTACAATGGCTTCACATTATGATTTAGCACGATTTGGTTCTGAGCGTGTGAGTTTTTCTCCTCGTCAGGCAGATATGTTACTGGTAATGGGAACTATTTCTAAAAAGATGGCGCCTATTTTAAGACAAGTTTACGAACAAATGTCTGAACCTCGCTGGGTAATTGCAGTTGGAGCCTGTGCTTCATCAGGTGGAATTTTTGATACTTATTCAGTTTTACAAGGAATTGACAAAGTAATTCCGGTTGACGTTTACGTTCCGGGATGTCCGCCAAGACCAGAGCAAATTGTTGATGGAGTAATGAAACTTCAAGAATTGGTAAAAAGCGAATCTGTTAGACGCAGAAGCTCACCAGAATACCAAGAATTACTAGCTTCATATAATATTTCATAAGATGGCTTTAGAAAATACCCTGATTCAAGATAAACTTACAGAAACATTTGACACAAGTGTTTTTAACTTTCAACAAGAAAGAGATATTTTTTCACTGGAAACTTCTGCTGATAAAATCACAGCCCTGATTCTTTTTTTGAAAAACGATTCTGATTTACGTTTCCACTTCTTAACCGATTTATGTGGTGTTCATTACCCGGACAACGAAACAGATCGTCAGTTTGCAATCGTATACCATTTGCATAACTGGTACGAAAACAAACGTATTAGAATCAAAGTATTCTTAAACGGTGAAAAACCAGAGATAAAAACCATTTCAAATATTTTCTTAAGTTCAAATTGGATGGAAAGAGAAACATACGATTTCTTCGGGATTAACTTTATTGGACATCCACAATTGAAACGTATTTTGAATATGGACGAAATGATATCGTTCCCGATGCGAAAAGAATTCCCAATGGAAGACAGCGGAAGAACTGATAAAGACGACAGATTCTTTGGAAGAACAACAACAAATTGCTAAAAAATAAATAATTCAACATTATAAAATGTCAGAACTATTATTACCACCAGAG
The DNA here is from genome assembly GCF_963422545.1 of uncultured Flavobacterium sp. NCBI lineage: Bacteria > Pseudomonadati > Bacteroidota > Flavobacteriia > Flavobacteriales > Flavobacteriaceae > Flavobacterium > uncultured Flavobacterium sp. The sequence goes on along the minus strand of NZ_OY730260.1, from coordinate 171,398 downwards.
CATCGATATGCTAAAATAATTGAGAACAAACTAAATGAAGAAGGAAGTGAACTTTCAGTTCTGAATTTAGGACCAACGCACCCGGCAACTCACGGTATCTTTCAGAATATTCTTTTGATGGATGGGGAGCGAATTCTTGAAGCCGAACCAACTATTGGTTACATTCACAGAGCTTTCGAAAAAATTGCTGAAAATCGTCCTTTTTATCAAATCACTCCTCTTACAGACCGTTTGAACTATTGCTCCTCTCCTATTAATAATATGGGATGGTGGATGACTTTAGAGAAATTACTAAATATTGAAGTTCCTAAACGTGCCCAGTATTTAAGAGTTATCGTAATGGAGCTGGCTCGTATTACAGACCACTTAATTTGTAACTCGATTCTTGGTGTAGATACTGGTGCATATACTGGTTTCTTGTACGTTTTTCAATTTAGAGAAAAAGTTTACGAGATTTACGAAGAAATTTGTGGTGCTCGTCTAACAACAAATATGGGAAGAATTGGTGGTTTCGAAAGAGATTGGTCACCAGAAGCTTTCCGCAAACTAGATGTCTTTTTACAAGATTTTCCTGTTGCTTGGCAAGAATTTGTAAACCTATTCGAAAGAAATAGAATTTTCCTTGACAGAACTGTAGACGTAGGTGCAATCTCAGCAGAGCAAGCAATGGCTTACGGATTTACAGGTCCAAACTTACGTGCAGCGGGAGTTGATTACGACGTTCGTGTTGCACAGCCTTATTCATCTTACGAAGATTTCGATTTTGTTATTCCTGTTGGAAAATCAGGTGATACATACGACCGTTTCTGTGTTCGTAATGCTGAAGTTTGGGAAAGTTTAAGCATTATTCGTCAAGCGTTGGATAAAATGCCAGCCGGAAATGAATATCATGCAAACGTTCCTGATTACTACCTTCCTCCAAAAGAAGATGTTTATACCTCAATGGAATCTTTAATTTATCACTTTAAGATTGTAATGGGAGAAGTTCCTGTACCAGTTGCAGAAATTTACCACGCTGTTGAAGGAGGAAATGGTGAACTAGGATTCTATTTAGTTACAGACGGAAGCAGAACTCCATATAGATTACATTTCAGAAGACCATGTTTCATTTATTATCAAGCATATCCTGAAATGATCAAAGGTTCTTTATTATCTGATGCAATTGTTATTCTATCAAGTTTAAACGTTATTGCCGGAGAATTAGATGCCTAAAAAATTTAGATTTTAGAATTTAAATTAAAAAATTTGTGACTTTGCGCCTTAGTGGCAAAAAAAGAATAAAATGGAAAGAAAACATTACAAACAAGAAATAAATATGACTGAAGCATTGATGGCTCGCATCAATGAATTAATCAGTCATTATCCTGAAGACAAAAGAAAATCAGCTTTGTTACCTGTTTTGCATGAAGTGCAAGATGCGCATGATAACTGGTTAAGTATTGAGTTGCAGGATAAAGTTGCTGAAATTTTGCACATCAAACCAATTGAGGTTTACGAAGTGGTTACTTTTTATACCATGTACAACCAAAAACCAATTGGGAAATACATGTTCGAATTCTGCCAGACTTCTTGTTGTTGTTTAAATGGTGCCGAAAATTTAATGGATTATACTTCTGAAAAATTAGGTATTAAAATGGGAGAAACAACTCCAGACGGAATGTTTACCATTGCCGGTGTAGAATGTTTAGGTGCTTGCGGATATGCTCCGATGATGCAATTAGGTGATTTCTACAAAGAAAAATTGACAGAAGAAAAAATCGATCAGTTAATCGCTGATTGCAGAGATGATAAAATAATATTACACGATAAATAAGATGTCACAAAAAATATTATTAGATAAAATCAATATTCCCGGAATTAAAACCTACGAAGTATATCGCCAAAATGGTGGTTATGCTTCTGTAGAAAAAGCTTTAAAAACACTTACACCAGATGAAGTTACCGAAGAAGTAAAAAAATCAGGTCTCCGTGGTCGTGGTGGTGCAGGTTTCCCTGCCGGAATGAAATGGAGCTTTATTGATAAAAAATCAGGAAAACCAAGACATTTAGTTTGCAACGCCGACGAATCGGAGCCGGGAACTTTCAAAGATCGTTATTTGATGGAATTTGTTCCTCACTTATTGATCGAAGGAATGATTACATCAAGTTACGCTTTAGGCGCTAACCTTTCCTATATCTACATTCGTGGAGAATATATGTGGGTTTTCAAAATTTTAGAAAGAGCAATCGCCGAAGCTAAAGCTGCCGGTTGGTTAGGAAAAAATATATTAGGTACAGGTTACGATCTTGAACTTCATGTTCACTGTGGAGCCGGAGCTTATATTTGCGGTGAAGAAACTGCACTTATTGAGTCTCTTGAAGGTAAAAGAGGAAATCCTCGTATTAAACCACCTTTCCCAGCAGTTTCAGGACTTTGGGCAAATCCAACAGTGGTAAACAATGTTGAGACTATAGCAGCGGTGCCTTGGATTGTAAATAATTCTGGTGACGATTATGCTAAAATTGGTATTGGCCGTTCTACAGGAACTAAATTAATTTCTGCTTCAGGACACATCAAAAACCCAGGAGTTTACGAAATTGAATTAGGATTAAGCGTTGACGAATTCATGAATTCTGACGAATATTTAGGAGGAATGTCTTCTAGCAGACCATTAAAAGCATTTGTACCTGGAGGTTCATCTGTGCCGATTTTGCCTGCTGAATTAATTTTTAAAACAGCAAACGGCGAAGATCGTTTAATGACTTACGAATCTTTAAGTGATGGTGGTTTTGCAACCGGATCTATGTTAGGTTCAGGAGGATTTATTGTTTACAATGATACTGCTTGTGTCGTAAGAAATACATGGAATTTTGCTCGTTTCTACCACCACGAATCTTGCGGACAATGTACGCCTTGCCGTGAAGGAACAGGTTGGTTAGAAAAAATATTGTGGAGAATTGAAAACGGTCAAGGCCGCGAAGAGGATATCGAATTATTATGGAGTATTCAAAGTAAAATCGAGGGTAATACAATTTGCCCACTTGGTGACGCCGCTTCTTGGCCAGTAGCAGCAGCGATTCGTCACTTTAGAGATGAATTTGAATACCACGTTCGTTTCCCTGAAAAAATTAAAAATAGAGATCACTTTGTTGCTGAACCTTTTTCACAAGTAAAGCATTTAGTAGGCAAACAAACAGTTTAAAAATAGTTTAAAGTTTTAAGTTTTTTTAGTTTCAAGTGAAAACCTGAAACGTGAAACATGAAACTAAAAAAACAAAATTAAGAGATGAAAGTAACCATAGACGGTCAAAGTATAGACGTAGAGCCAGGAACAACGATCCTGCAGGCTGCACGTATGATTGGGGGAGATTTGGTGCCGCCAGCCATGTGCTATTACTCAAAATTAAAAGGCAGCGGCGGAAAATGTCGTTGTTGTTTAGTTGAAGTTTCTAAAGGAAGTGAAGCTGACCCAAGACCAATGCCAAAATTGATGGCATCTTGTGTAACAGGATGTATGGACGGAATGGAAGTGAACAGTAAATCTTCTGATCGTGTAACAGAAGCTCGTAAATCTGTAACAGAATTTTTATTAATCAATCACCCGCTAGATTGCCCTATTTGTGATCAGGCCGGTGAGTGCGATTTACAGAATTTAAGTTTTGAACACGGAAATCCAAAATCACGTTTTATTGAAGAAAAAAGAACATTTGAACCAGAAGATATTGGTCCAAATATTCAACTACATATGAACCGCTGTATCTTATGTCAAAGATGTGTGCAAGTTGCAGATCAATTGACAGACGACAGAGTTCACGGAGTATTAGATCGTGGAGATCACGCTAATATTTCAACTTACATTTCAAAAGCTATTGACAATGAGTTTTCAGGAAACATGATTGATGTTTGTCCTGTTGGAGCATTGACTGATAAAACTTTCCGTTTCAAATCCAGAGTTTGGTTCAACAAACCTTACAATGCACACAGAAAGTGTACAACTCCGGGATGTTGTGGAAAAACTACAGTTTGGATGTTTGGAGGAGAAATTCAACGTGTAACCGGTCGTAAAGATGAGTACCATGAAGTGGAAGAATTCATTTGCAACAGTTGTCGTTTTGACCACAAAAATGTAAATGACTGGGTTATCGAAGGACCGAGAGAATTTGAAAAAGATTCTGTTATCAACCAAAATAACTACACTCAAAAATTAGAGAAAGTAGAAATCGATACTGAAAAAAATATCCTTATGGGAAGAGATATTGACCGTAAAAAAATTAGTATGGCTGAAATTCCATTAAACACTAACAGCAAAAATTCATAACGATGGTAGATGGTACATTTATTATAGAAAAAAGTGTTGTGATTGTTGTGGTTTTCGCTATAACAATGATTATGGCGATGTATTCTACTTGGGCTGAACGTAAAGTTGCGGCTTATCTTCAGGATCGCGTAGGACCAAACCGTGCCGGATGGGGAGGATTATTACAACCTCTAGCTGATGGTATGAAATTATTCTCGAAAGAAGAATTTTTCCCAAATACACCTAACAAATTTTTATTCATTGTAGGTCCGGCAATTGCCATGAGTACAGCCTTAATGACAAGTGCGGTAATTCCTTGGGGAGATAAATTACATATTTTTGGTCGTGATGTTTATTTACAGGCAACCGATATCAATATTGCATTATTATACTTCTTTGGAGTTGTATCTGTTGGAGTTTACGGAATTATGATTGGTGGATGGGCTTCAAACAATAAATTCTCTTTGATGGGAGCTATTCGTGCTGCTTCTCAAATGGTTTCTTATGAAGTTGCCATGGGATTATCAATGATTGCTTTGTTGATGATGACCGGAACTTTAAGTTTAAAAGAAATTTCTGAGCAACAAGCCGGAATGAACTGGAATGTATTTTACCAACCTTTATCATTCCTGATCTTCTTAATTTGTGCTTTTGCAGAAACTAACAGAACTCCTTTTGACTTAGCAGAATGTGAAAACGAATTAATTGGTGGTTACCACACCGAATATTCATCAATGAAAATGGGATTCTATTTATTTGCTGAATATGCAAATATGTTTATCTCAGCTACTATTATTTCTGTTTTATTCTTTGGAGGATATAATTATCCCGGAATGAGCTGGATGGTAGAAAATGTTGGTGTAAATACAGCTAATCTTTTAGGAATTGCAGTATTGTTTGTAAAAATATGTTTCTTCATATTCTTTTATATGTGGGTACGTTGGACAATTCCGAGATTTAGATATGACCAATTAATGAATTTGGGATGGAGAATTTTGATTCCGCTTTCAATTGTTAATATTATGATTACGGGTGCTGTTATTTTAAGACACGATATCGCAGCAGCTTTAGGATTCTAAGAACCGTAATGCCCTAGCCCTGATAGAAGCGGCATCCTTTTATGGTGGGGTTCACCATAAAAGATACAGCGGAGAGCAGGATTAGCTTCAAATAAAATAAAATAGATTTTAAATTTGATCTAACCGTCAAATCTAAATCGTAAATCATACATTAAAAAATGTCAATAGAAACTATATCATTATCGGGTAGAAAAAAGATGGTCTCTAATAAAGAGATGACTTTTTTAGAGCGATTGTATCTTGTGGCGATTGTGAAAGGATTGTTTATCACTGTTAAACACTTATTCAGAAAAAAAGTGACCATTCACTATCCTGAGCAAGTGCGTGAAATGAGTCCGGTTTATCGTGGTCAACACCAGTTGAAACGCGATGAGCAAGGTCGTGAAAATTGTACTGCCTGTGGATTATGTGCTTTATCATGTCCTGCTGAAGCTATCACGATGAAAGCTGCTGAACGTAAGCCAGACGAGAAACATTTATACAGAGAAGAAAAGTATGCTGAAATCTATGAAATCAATATGCTTCGTTGTATTTTCTGTGGTTTATGTGAAGAAGCTTGCCCAAAAGATGCCATTTATTTGACAACTTCAAAAGTATTGGTTCCTTCTAGCTATGAAAGAGAAGATTTCATTTTTGGAAAAGACAGATTAGTGATGCCTCTTGATGTGGCTATGAAAAACGCTCAACTTAATAATGCTAACTAAATGATACATATTCCTGATTTTGCACACGCAACAACTGTACAAATTATTTTTTGTTTCTTAGCGTTTATTACGGTGATTACCGCTTTTCTGACCATTTACAGCAGAAACCCAATTCATAGTGCTATTTACTTAGTAATTTGTTTTTTCTCGATTGCTGGTCACTATTTACTATTAAACGCTCAATTTTTAGCTATCGTACATATCATAGTCTACTCCGGAGCAATTATGATTTTGTTCCTGTTTACGATCATGTTGATGAATTTGAACGAACAACGAGAAGTTCACCGACCTAGAATTACACGTTTAGGAGCAATTGTTTCTTTCTGTTTGATTTGTATTGTATTGATTGCCATTTTTATCAACTCTAAACCAATAGTTGGCGAATATGACTCAACTGGTGAAGATTTTCAATCGATCAAAGTCCTTGGTAAAATATTATTGAACGAATATATGGTTCCGTTTGAATTTGCTTCGGTCTTACTTTTAGTAGCCATGATTGGAACTGTATTATTGTCTAAAAAAGAAAAATTAAATAAATAATGGGTAATATATTAAATCAAATAGGTATTGAAAACTACATCTTTTTAAGTGTTGTACTTTTCTGTATTGGTATTTTTGGTGTATTGTACAGACGAAATGCTATTATCGTTTTCATGTCTATCGAAATCATGTTGAATGCTGTAAACCTTTTATTTGTTGCTTTTTCGACTTATCATCAAGATGCACAAGGACAAGTCTTTGTATTCTTTTCGATGGCAGTTGCTGCAGCAGAAGTTGCAGTTGGATTGGCTATCTTAGTTTCGATCTTTAGAAATTTAGGTTCGATTAGTATCGATAATTTAAAAAATTTAAAAGGATAAATGGAAATGGATACCAATTTAGCTTTAGTTTTAGTATTAGCTCCTTTTTTAGGATTTTTAATCAATGTTTTCTTTGGGGAAAGTTTAGGAAAAACAGTTTCGGGAATTATCGGGACCGCTCTTATAGTAGTTTCGTTTGCTGCTACACTTTTCTTTTTCAATCAAATTAGCCAAACAAAACAAGCCATTCAGGTTACTTTATTTGACTGGATTCAGATCAGTAACTTACATATCAATCTTGGATTTTTATTAGATCAATTGTCTTTAATCTGGTTGCTTTTTGTAACCGGTATTGGATCATTGATTCACTTATATTCTATTAGTTATATGCACGATGATGAGAATATGCATAAGTTTTTTGCCTATTTAAATTTATTCGTATTTTTCATGATTACGCTTGTAATTGGAAGTAACTTATTAGTTTTATTTATTGGCTGGGAAGGTGTTGGACTTTGTTCGTATTTATTAATTGGATTCTGGCATAAAAACCAGGATTACAATGATGCTGCGAAGAAAGCTTTTATCATGAACAGAATTGGAGATTTAGGTCTTTTGATCGGAATATTCATTCTTGGTTCAATGTTCTCGACTTTAGATTATGCAACTTTAAAAACTGCAATTGCGGGAGCGACTAATTTAAATATTCCGTTGCTTTCATTAGCTGCATTATGTTTATTTATTGGAGCTTGTGGTAAATCAGCACAAATTCCATTATACACTTGGTTACCAGATGCGATGGCTGGACCAACTCCGGTTTCTGCCTTGATTCACGCTGCTACGATGGTTACAGCTGGTATCTTTATGGTAACGAGATTAAACTTTGTATTTGATTTAGCACCGGATGTTCAAACTGTTATTGCTGTTATTGGAGCAATCACTTCATTAGTTGCTGCAACAATTGGTTTAGTTCAGACAGATATCAAAAAAGTATTGGCCTACTCTACCGTTTCTCAATTAGGATTAATGTTTTTAGCTTTAGGATTTGGTGCTTATGAAGTAGCTGTTTTCCACGTAATCACTCATGCTTTCTTCAAAGCTTGTTTATTCTTGGGTTCAGGATCTGTTATTCACGGTTTGCACGGAGAACAAGATATGCGTAAAATGGGTGGTTTGCGTAAAGCAATGCCAATCACTTTCTGGACAATGTTAATTTCATCATTAGCGATTTCCGGAGTTCCATTCTTCTCAGGTTTCTTCTCAAAAGATGAAATTTTAATGACTGCTTTCCACCACAATAAAGCATTATATGTTATTGGATCGATTGCTTCAATCATGACAGCTTTCTATATGTTTAGATTAATGTTCCTTACATTCTTTAAAGATTTCAGAGGAACTGAAGAACAAAAACATCATTTACATGAAAGTGACGGATTGATTACTTTCCCTTTAATTATTTTAGCTATTCTGGCTACTTTTGGCGGATTAATTAGTTTACCTGGAAATAGCTGGTTAAATGAATATTTAGCTCCGCTTTTCACGAAAGTGGCGGGTGAAGAACATCATTTAGGTACAACAGAATATACTTTAATGGGAGTTGCTGTTTTAGGTGGATTACTTGGTATTTTATTAGCTTACATTAAATACTTTAAACAAGATAATGTTCCTGAAGCCGATGAAAACATTACAGGTTTGACAAAAGTTTTATATAACAAATATTATGTAGACGAAGCTTACGATGCAATATTTGTTAACTCTATCAACGGATTGTCAAGATTTTTCAGAGACAGTGTTGAAACAGGTTTATCTGCACTTGTTTTTGGATTAGGAAAAGTAACTAACGAAATAGCTTTTCAAGGTAAAAAACTACAAAACGGAAGTATCGGATTATATCTTTTTGTTTTTGTTTTGGGGCTTTGTGCCATTGTTTCCTATATATTTTTAGCTAAATAATTTTACAACTATGAACGTTTCTCTTATATTAATTATTCTTCTAATTGGTGCATTTGCCACTTATTTTGTTGGTGACAAACTAGCATCAAAAGTAGCTTTGTTCTTTAGTTTGGCGGCTTTAGGTTGTTCAATTGTTTTATTAAATCATTTTTGTGCAGGCGAAAACATCAGTTTGATCAATGCCTGGATTACAAAACCTAAAATTTCATTTGCTCTAAATGCAGATGGTTTAGGTATGGCAATGCTTTTGTTGACAGCAGCTTTAACACCAATTATTATATTCTCTTCTTTTGGAAATGAATATAAAAATGCTAAAGCTTTTTATGCTTTAATTTTATTTATGGCTTTTGCTATGACGGGAACTTTCCTTGCGGCAGATGGTCTATTATATTATATTTTCTGGGAGTTAGCACTTATTCCTATTTACTTTATTGCTCTTATTTGGGGTAATGGTGATGCGGAAGAACGCAGAAAAGCAGTAATTAAATTCTTTATCTACACACTTGCTGGTTCATTGTTCATGCTAGTTGCTTTCATCTATTTATCTCAAAAAGCAAATGGCAGTTTCCTTATTGAAGATTTATACAAATTAAACCTATCTGCTACTGAGCAATTTTGGATATTCTTAGCTTTCTTTTTAGCATATGCAATTAAAATTCCAATTATTCCTTTCCATACATGGCAGGCAAATGTTTACCAAAAAGCACCAACTGTTGGAACTATGCTTTTATCTGGTATCATGTTAAAAATGGGATTATACAGTGTTATTCGTTGGCAATTGCCAATTGCACCATTGGCTGCAAAAGAATACATGAATATTTTTATCGCTTTAGGAATTGCCGGAGTTATCTATGGTTCAATCGTAGCTTTAAGACAAAATGACTTAAAGAAATTATTGGCTTATTCTTCTCTTGCTCACGTTGGATTAATTGCTGCAGGAACTTACACATTGACTATTGATGGTTTACGTGGAGCTGTTTTTCAAATGATTGCTCACGGTTTTGTAGTAGTGGGATTATTCTTTGCTGCTGAAATTATTTTCAGAAGATACGAAACAAGAGAAATTTCACAATTAGGAGGCATTCGTACACAATCTCCAAAATTCACTTCTATGTTTTTAATTTTGGTATTGGCTTCTGTAGCTTTACCAAGTACATTTAACTTTATTGGAGAGTTTACTGTTTTGTATAGTCTTTCTCAAATTAATATTTGGTTTGCTGTTTTAGGCGGAACAACTATTATTTTAGGAGCTTATTATATGCTTAAAATGTTTCAAAATGTAATGTTGGGAGAAACAAATTCAAAAACTTTTGCAGATGTTTCTGTTAATGAAGGAATTTCATTAGTAGTAATTATTGCGGTTTTAATTTTCTTCGGATTTTATCCAAAACCAATTACAGATTTGATTACACCAAGTTTAGAAACAATTCTAAACGTTATCAATAAAAATTAATATTTTAAATAAAAATAAATTAGGGCGTCATTAGTTTTAGATTTCCTAAATCAAAAAAACAAAAATGAATACATTAATAGCTATAACAGGATTGGGTATTTTCTGCCTATTGTTTGAAATTCTTAATTTAAGAAAGGCCATTGTTCCTATTACCATTATTGGTTTATTGGGTGTTTTGGCGCTTAACTTTTACGAATTTGGATTAGAGCAGAGTTATTACAATAATATGATTACAGTGAGCAAATTCTCAACTGCATTCTCATCATTGTTTATTATTCTAACCATTTTCTTAGTAGCATTAAGTCATAATTTTTATGAAGATCATCCTACCAAAATCTCAGATTTTATTGCTATAAAAGTATTTTTACTGGCCGGAGGAGTTGCAATGGTTTCTTTTGGAAACTTAGCTATGTTTTTCTTAGGAATCGAAATCTTGTCAATTGCGCTTTATGTTTTGGCTGCGAGCGATCGTTTGAACATTAAAAGTAATGAAGCAGGTATGAAATACTTTTTAATGGGATCTTTTGCGTCAGGAATTATCTTGTTCGGAATCTGTTTGATTTACGGAGCAATGGGAAGTTTTGATATTGCAGAAATTCACGAAAGTTCTTTATCAGCCGAATTGCCAATCTGGTTTCCAATTGGAATGATTTTAATGATTATCGGAATGTTGTTTAAAATAGCTGCTGTTCCTTTCCACTTCTGGGCTCCGGATGTTTACGAAGGATCTCCTGCTTTGACAACTGCTTTAATGAGCACTTTGGCTAAAGTTATAGCAATTGCGACACTTTATAAATTAGTTTCGGCATTAAACTTAGTTCCATCTTTAGACAATCAGGATCTTTTAGGGACTTTTGAAACCATTGTCGTGATTATTTCAATTGCTTCTATGACCGTTGGAAATATAATGGCATTGCGTCAGGTAAATGTAAAACGTATGTTAGCTTTTTCAGGAATCTCACATGCAGGTTTTATGTTGATGACTTTGTTAACTGTAGCAACATCAGCAGGTGTTTTACTATATTACACAGCTGCTTATGCATTAGCCGGAATTGCAGCTTTTAGCGTAATATTATATGTTTGCAAAAATCAGGATAACGAAGACATTACAAATTTTCATGGTTTAGGAAAAACAAATCCATTGTTGGCTGCTATCCTTACAGGTTCATTATTATCTATGGCCGGTATTCCAATTTTCTCAGGATTTTTTGCTAAGTTATTCTTATTCAACCAAACAATTCAAGCCGGATATATTGCTCTGGTAATTGTTGCTGTTATTAACTCCATCATTAGTGTTGGATATTATTTCAAGCTAATTCTGGCAATGTATTCTAAAGAACCAAATCAGGAACGTACCGGAAAACCTTTCCTTATTTATGCAGTTGCAATAATTTCAATCGCTTTAAATATTGCTTTAGGTTTATTCCCATCTTTGGTTTTAGACTTATTGAAATAAAATACAATCAAAATAAATACAAGTCCATCAAGAGTTTTTTTGATGGACTTTTTTATTTCAAAGCCACTTTTACAGAAGACAAAATCATGTTAAAAATTAAGCCGAAACTATAGGACTTCGAAAAAACTCCATATATTTGGGTACAATTAAATGTATTAGAACTATGAACTTCAATTCAAAAAATCCATTTTTAAGCAACAAGCGTTTTTCATCAAATGCTGTTTCAAAAGCTGAAGAAGTACACCATGCACAAATTATTGATTACAATCAGGAAATGACTTTGTCAGGTACTATCAATAAAACAGCTATTTTATTTTTAATTTTATGCGGATCTGCAATGGTTACGTGGTGGATGGCATTTAACGAAATGAACGCAATGTTACCTGCGATTGGCGGTGCTATAGTAGGACTTGTTTTAGTAATAATTTCAGCATTCAAACCGCATCTTTCTCCCTATTTAGCTCCAGGTTATGCCTTATTTGAAGGACTGTTTATTGGTGGAATTTCTGCAGTTTTTGAAGCTATGTATCCCGGAATTGTAATTAATGCTGTTGGTGCAACATTAGTGACATTTTTAGTTTGTTTAGGTTTATATAAATTTAAAATTGTAAAAGTTACAGAACAGTTCAAATCAGTTGTTGTTGCTGCTACTTTGGCAATTGCTACTTATTATTTAATTTCATGGATCGCTTCTATGATTTTTAATTTTACTCCTGTTCATTACGGAAATGGAATGATGAGTATTGGAATTAGTGTTTTTGTAATTATCATTGCTGCTTTAAACCTATTTTTAGATTTCGATCAAATCGAAAAAGGAGTTCAGGAAAGAATGCCAAAATTTATGGAATGGTACGGTGCGATGGGATTAATGATTACATTAGTTTGGTTGTACATTGAATTCATCCGATTATTATCAAAATTATCAAGCAAGAATTAATTTCTTTCACAACTATAAAAAAAGCCTTTTTGAAATTCAAAAAGGCTTTTTTTTGCAACTTTATGTTTACTCTTTTACAAATCAAATTTAATTCCTTGTGCCAACGGCAAACTTGTAGTATAATTTATTGTATTGGTTTGACGGCGCATATAAATTTTCCAGGCATCAGATCCGGATTCTCTACCTCCACCGGTTTCTTTTTCTCCACCAAATGCACCACCAATTTCAGCACCTGAAGTTCCGATATTTACATTTGCAATTCCGCAATCAGAACCTGTAACCGATAAGAATCTTTCGGCTTCACGAAGATTATTAGTCATAATAGCTGACGATAATCCTTGTGCAACTCCGTTTTGAAACTCGATAGCATTCTCAACTTCTCCTGAGTATTTAATCAAATATAAAACCGGAGCAAATGTTTCGTGCTGTACAATTGCAAATGAATTTTGAGCCTCGGCAATTGCTGGTCTAACATAACAGCCACTTTCGTAACCTTCTCCTGAAAGTACAGCACCTTCGACTAAAATATTTCCTCCCTCGGCTACTACTTTATTCAAAGCCTGAGCGTACAATTCAACTGCGTGAGTATCGATTAGCGGACCAACATGATTATTTTCGTCAAGCGGATTTCCAATTCGCAATTGTTTGTAGGCAGCAACTAAAGCATCTTTTACTTTATCATAAATACTTTCGTGAATAATCAATCTTCGAGTTGATGTACAACGTTGTCCAGCCGTACCAACAGCTCCAAAAACAGCACCAATAACGGTCATTTTAATATCTGCATCAGGAGTTACAATAATAGCATTATTTCCTCCTAACTCCAACAATGATTTACCTAAACGCCCCGCAACAGCTTGTGCAACAATTTTTCCCATTCGGGTTGAACCTGTAGCAGAAACTAACGGAATACGTGTATCAGCGGTCATTAATTCTCCAATTTTATAATCACCATTTACCAGACATGAAATTCCTTCCGGTAAATTATTTTCTTTTATAACCTGAGCAATAATATTTTGACATGCAATTCCGCAAAGAGGTGTTTTTTCAGAAGGTTTCCATACACAAACATCTCCCGAAATCCATGCTAAAGCGGTGTTCCATGACCAAACTGCTACTGGAAAATTAAATGCTGAAATAATTCCCACAACTCCTAATGGATGATATTGCTCATACATACGATGTCCCGGTCTTTCAGAATGCATTGTCAATCCGTGAAGTTGACGTGACAAACCAACTGCAAAATCACAGATATCTATCATTTCCTGAACTTCTCCATATCCTTCCTGCAATGATTTTCCCATTTCATAAGAAACCAATTTACCAAGAGCTTCTTTATTTTCGCGTAACTTTTGTCCAAACTGACGCACAATTTCTCCACGTTGCGGCGCAGGAATCAAGCGAAATGTTTTGAAAGCTTCTGTTGCGGCCTGCATTACTTTTTCGTAATCCTGAGCTGTTGACATTTTTACCGAAGCAATTAATTTTCCGTCAACTGGCGAAAAACTATCCAGATTTTCTCCTGAAGCAAAATTTTGCGTTCCTGTTGATGTTCCGTCATTTATCAATTTGATGCCCAATTTTTCCAGAGCCTCATTCATTCCAAATTGCGATGCTATTGTTGTCATTGTAACTTTTTTAGTTAAAATTGTTATATTTTTATGTAAAGGTATTATTTCGAGTTGAATTTCACCTCAAATGCGTTGTTAAAATCAAAGTAAATTTAGGGTTAATTAATAGTTTTTAAAGAAATACAGTATAATTTATTCGTCTTAATTCAGGAACTTTGTACCAACAAAATTACTTAATTATGACCATTTTTAATCGTCTTCTGATTTGCTTCTTTTTAATTTCAATAAATTCATTTGCTCAGAAAGAACAAAAACCTACTTTTCAGGTTGTTCCTTTAGGAATAAAAGGTGGTATTGACGAAAAAAATCTCTCGGCTTATTTATTGGCACCTGCCAATACAAAAGATTATATCTGTCTTGATGCAGGAACTGTAAATGCCGGAATTGAAGTTGCCATAAAAAATAAAGCTTTCAAAGTTTCAACCAGCGAAGTTTTACGAAAATATATAAAAGGATATTTTATTTCGCATGCTCATTTAGATCACGTTTCGGGTTTAATAATTAATTCCCCTGCTGATTCCTCAAAGACGGTTTATGCGACTAATAAATGTATGGAAATGATGGAAAACCATTATTTCAACGATCAAACCTGGGCAAATTTTGGAGATACAGGAGTTGGTTTTCCTTTGAAAAAATATCATTTTCAAACGCTGAAAGTTGGCGAAGAGACTCCAATTACGAACACATCAATGACGGTAAAAGCTTTTCCGTTAAGTCACGTGAATCCGTTTGAAAGTACTGCTTTCTTAATTAAAAACGGAGATGCTTATGCTCTGTATTTAGGTGATACCGGACCTGATACTGTCGAAAAAAGCACTGATTTGCATGATTTATGGGCTGCAATCGCTCCGCTTATTAAAGACAAACAATTAAAAGGAATTTTCATCGAAGTTTCATTCCCGAATGAACAACCCGATAAATTTTTGTTCGGACATTTGACTCCAAATTATTTAATGAAAGAACTTCATGTTTTAGAAGAATTAGCCGGAAAAGATTCATTAAAAGGTTTTAAAATCATTATTACTCATTTGAAACCTCCAGCTAAAAATATTGTAAAGATTAAAGAACAATTGAAAAGCCAAAATGATTTGGGATTCAAGATTATTTATCCGGAACAGGGAAAACGATTTGAATTGTAATGTGTTTTTTGCCCACAGATTTTACGGATTAAACGGATTCTAAAAAATTAAACCAATAAGAGATTAAGAAAAATTAAGATTTCAAACTTAACTAAACTTAATCTCTTAATGGTTTTTATTATCTAATCTAAATAATTCAATTTCCTTATGAATACTGGTGCCCTAGCCCCGATAGAAGTGGAAATCCTTTTGTGCCGGGGTTCGGCACAAAAGATTGAAACGGATAGCGGGAAATAGCTCCTAACAAAAAATAAAATTCTAAATTCTGAAAGCTCTAATTCAAGGACTTTTATTTCTAATTGTCTGCTAAACCCGACAGGTTTTAAAAACCTGTCGGGTTTGAATTTTAATATAAATTTATTTCTTCGCCACAAATCTTGGGTCAGATTCCATTATGGTTCCGCAATTGTCGCAGGTTCTTAATTCTAATGAATTGTAGAAATGCTCAAAATGTGGCAAGAAATCTTTCTCTATATTATGAAGTTCAAAAAACACTTCGTAAAGTTTGTGATTGCAGTTATCACAATGCCAAAGCAAACCATCTGTATATCCTTTTCCGGCACGTTTACGCTCGATTACCAAACCAATTGAACCTTCTGAACGAACTGGAGAGTGCGGAATCTTTGCAGGATGAAGATACATATCACCGGCATTTAATTCCATTTCTTTGCGTTGGCCATCTTCCTGAATTACTACTTTTATACTGCCTTCAAGTTGATAAAAAAGCTCTTCGGTTTCGTTGTAATGATAATCTTTTCGGGCATTTGGTCCTGCAACAATCATTACAATATAATCACCGGAATCAACATAAAGATTTTTGTTTCCAACAGGCGGTTTTAATAAATGACGGTTTTCGTCGATCCATTTGGTAAGATTGAAAGGTTTTGCAATTGCCATTTTTTTAAGGTGCTAAGTTTTTAAGTAGCTAAGTTAAGGAAAAGTTTTCAGTCTCAGCCTCAGTTTTCAGTAAGTTGCGACTGTAAACTGATACTGAATACTGCGCTTATTTCTTCTCTTTTATCAAATAAATATAAACCGGTAAATGATCGCTAAAACCAACTTCGGTTAAACTGTGACGCAACGGATATCCCTTATATTGTCCGGAGGTTTGAATAAGATACGATCGATTGAATATCCCTGCTTTCCAATATTTAAAAGTAGAGAAATCAGGTTTTATGAGCGATTCCGTGATTATAATTTGATCAAAAATATCCCAGGAATCTCTAAAAGCGATTGTTCCCATGCCTTTGTTTGCCATTTCTTCAAACGGGTTGAAAACACCAAACTCCGGAACTTCAGCTTTCTTTGCTTTAGCTCCCAGTGCAATTTTTATACTTTTATTAAAAGGTCCGTCGTTTAAATCTCCCATTGTTATCACTTTTGCATTTGGGTTTATTTGCTGTAGTGAATCAATAATTCTCCGGTTTAAATTTGCGGCAGCTTCGCGAAAAGGACTGCTGGCTTTTTCACCTCCTGACCTTGATGGCCAATGGTTGACAATTAGATGTATTTCTTCATCTTCCAGAAAACCGGTGATTAAAAGTTGATCTCGGGTAAAGATTCTGTTATTGTTTTCAATTTTGGGTTCAAGATCATCATCAGTTTCTTCTTTTTTATCTTCTTTAACCAGCAATTTATTTTTGTAGATATATAAAGGTATATTGGAATAAGAAGTGGGTTTGAAATGTTTTTTCTGATACAATAATACAACGTCAATTCCGCGTTTGTCAGGCGAATCAAAATGGATAATTCCATAATCAAAATTGGCTAATCTCGGTTGTTTGATTAAATCTTCGACTACGCCACGATTTTCAATCTCAGAACCTCCAATAATTGTTGGTGCATTTGGGTTTTCGGGCGTTCCAATTTCAGATAAAACCCGAGAGAGATTTTGTAATTTTTGTTCGTATTTTTCTTGTGTCCAATGCTGCGCGCCGGTTGGAGTCCATTCATCATCGCTTGTATTTGGGTCATTATACGTATCAAAAAGATTCTCAAAATTATAAAATGCAACCGTATGAATTGCGTATTTTTTTGATTGCGCTTGTACAAGTAACAATGAAAAAAAAGCCACTATATAAAACTTAAACCGGAGAGTTCGCATAAATAATTCTTTAGAATGGTCAATGTAAGAAAATTAATTGTTTTGTAAGAAATTTCTAATTTAATTTTTGGTGTATTTTCTTGATTATTGCGGAATGTCTTGTAACTTGCTGATTCAAAATCGCCTTTTCTAAAAATGAAAAAAATATTTTTTTCTCTTCTATTTCTTATTCTTTTTAATAACACAAATGCGCAAAAAAACAGTTCGTTTGCTGATAGTATCAGGATAAAATATAACATTCCGGAACTGGCTTATGCCGTGATTTCTTCTGATTCAATTTTAGAAATTCAGGCTTTGGGTTATCAAAGAATAAACTCAAAATACACGGCAAAAATCAATGATAAATTTAGACTGGGATCTATTACAAAAACGGTTACTGGTTATCTTGCAGCAATTTTAGTTAAGGAAGGAAAAATAAAATGGGATACTAAATTTTTTGATTTATATCCGGAATTAAAAACCAAAAGCAATCCCGCGACTTACAATTTTACACTACAGGATTTCATCACTTTTCGTGCAGGAATAAATACTTGGTCGTATGGAAACGATACTCCGACTCAACAAGAAATTAAAGGCAATAATCCGCAACAGCGTTATGAATTTATAACTTGGTTTTTACAACAAAATCCCGCTACAGAAAAACAACTTATATATTGGTCAAATCCAAGTTATGTTGCCGCGGGACTTATGCTCGAAAAAGCGACTGGCAAAACCTACGAATCATTAGTAACGGAATTGGGTAAAAGTTTAAATATCGGTTTTGATTTTGGTCAGCCTAATCTAAAGGACAAAAACCAGCCTTGGGGACATGATGAAAATCTCGAACCTGAAAAACCGGCATTGAATTATAAATTAAACTGGCTTTCATCAGCCGGAAATATAAATGTTAGCTTGCCTGATTATTGCAAATTTACCCAAATGCAACTTCTGGGATTATCAGGAAAATCTAAAGTGTTTACTAAGGAAGAATTTGAATACATGCATTATGGTTTACCCGAATTTTCTTTTGGATGGAATTCAGAAATAAATGAAAAAAGTAAATCGAAATACTCTTTTCATAACGGAAATCCCGGAACTTTTTTAACCAAAGTGTATATTTGCCAAGCAATCAATAAAGCTTTTATAATTTTTGCCAATGTGCAATCTGAAGAGGCTGATAAAGGACTTCTTTTAATTTTAGAAGAATTGCAAAACAAATATGGCGGTTGATATTTTAATCTCAACCCGATTTAGAAAATAATTTATAATTTTAAGCAAAAAGAAATGATGAATACGAACAAACTCCAAGACTTCAGGAAAAGCTTTGCTTTTGGTAAATTCGTATTTCTTATTTTTGCTTTACATTCATTTACCTGTCAATCCCAACAAAACATGATAACACCGCCTTATTTACAAAAAGGAGATACTGTTGCCATTTTAGCAACTGCCAGAAAAAATATTGATGACAACTTAAAACCTACTATAGATTTGCTGCACAGTTGGGGTTTAGAAGCTGTTGTTGGAAGTACAATTGGACTCGATTTTAATCAATTGGCAGGAACTGACGAACAGCGTGCTGCTGATTTTCAACATCAATTAGACAATCCGAATATTAAAGCGATTTGGTGTGCTCGTGGTGGATATGGAACGGTAAGAATGATTGATTTACTCGATTTTACCAAGTTCAAACAACACCCAAAATGGATCGTTGGTTTTAGCGATGTAACGGTTCTGCACAATCATTTAAATACAATGGGTTACAAATCTATTCACGGTGTTATGCCAGTAACGATTCCGCGCGCTACTCCGGATGCTATTAGCTCAATGAAATCGAGTTTGTTTGGCGAACCACTGTCCTATTCGATTGGTCCGGACAAAATGAATCGTTTTGGAAAAGCAACGGGAGAATTGGTTGGAGGAAATTTATCTATATTATATAGTTTATTAGGATCACAATCTGCAATTGATTGCAAGGATAAGATTTTGTTTATCGAAGACCTTGACGAATATCTTTATCATATTGATCGTATGATGATGAATTTGAGACGTAATGGATGCATCGAAAACCTGAAAGGAATTATTGTGGGCGGAATGACCAAGATGAAAGATAATGAAGTTCCGTGGGGAAAAAATGCTCTTGAAATCATTGATGATGTAACCAAAAAATACAATATTCCGGTAATCTTCAATTTTCCGGCAGGACATATCCAGGATAACAGGGCTTTAATTATGGGAAATACTATTTCAATTGAAGTAAATGAAACTGGAAGTACTGTAGTTTTTCAAAAATAATGCTATCTCAGAAGTTCCCTAACTAAGGAATTTTAAATACCACATATCATAATTTCGCAAAGACGCGAAGTCGCAAAGTTCAAAAATTACTTTGCGTCTTTGCGTTTCTGTTTATGGAATAAATTGTTATATAATAAATCTCACGTCCAGACTGAAAACTGAGACTAAGACTGAAAACTAAAAAAATGGCTGAACATAATGAACTTGGAAAAAAAGGGGAAGAACTTTCTGTAGAATATCTTCAACAAAATGGATATAAAATCCTAGATAGAAATTGGACTTTTCAAAAGGCTGAAATAGATATTATTGCCCAAAAAGATTCCATTTTAGCCATCGTTGAAGTGAAGACAAGATCGAGCCTGGATTTTGGTTTACCACAAGATTTTGTGAAGCCAAAAAAAATTCAGTTACTCATAAAAGCAGTAAATGCCTACATAAACGATAGGGAAATGGATTTTGAAGAAGATCTCGAAATACGTTTTGATATCATTGCTGTCCATAAAAACAGCGAAACATTTGCAATTGAACATCTTACCGATGCTTTTTATCACTTTTAACATAATTTTTTATTGTTATAATTGTAACAAATTGTTTTTTTATTTATCTTTGCGAAGATTTATAACATCACTATTAACTAAACCAACCCAATTAAGTTACAAAAAAAAAGAAAAAAAATTATGAAAACCGTTTCTTCAATCGTCGAAAATTACATCAAAACAAAACCCTTTTTATTAAATGCGTTATCGCTTGGTATCATCAACCTGACTTCTCTTTCCCGGAACATTATGACCGAACTGGAAAGTGAATTTGGCAAAGAGGTAAAACAAGGCGCTGTTGTAATGTCGCTTAAAAGACTCACTGAAGAGCTGGATTTTAAACTAAATCATAAAATCAATAAGGTAATTAAGAATATTGGTGAAATCACCGTTCGATCTGAATTAACAGATTATACTTTTGCCGCTTCTGAAACGGTTTTAAACAAACAAGCTGATTTAATTTCTGATATCAACGCTTTATCTGATATTTTTTATACCTCATCTCGTGGTGTTAATGAAACTAATATTGTAGTGAGCAGCAGTGTAAATAATTTGGTTGAAAAACACTTTATGCGCGAAAAACTGATTCAAAAATTAGACAATTTAGCATCAATTACAGTAAAATTGCCAAAAGAAAATATTGTGGTTCCTGGTATTTATTACTTCATTTTCCAACGTTTGGCGTGGGAAGGAATTATTATAAACGAGGTAATTTCGACTTCAAATGAATTCACCATTTTAGTTGGAGAAGATCAGGTTGATGTTGCATTTAAAGTTATTAAAGACTTGAAGAACTAGTTAATCTAAACAGTTCTACTACAAAAATAAAATGGCGTATGATAAAACTCATACGCCATTTTTTGTTCACAATCATTTTTAAAATGAATAATTGAAAGAAACTCCAAAATCATTCTTTAACATCACATCGCTATTAATTAATACAGGTTTAAGTGCAAGTTTTTCGCTTACATTAAATTGTGATAATGCCGCATCGATATTAGCATCGATAATATTTAAAATGTAAAATCCAACTATAAACAAAGCAGATAAATCTCTGTTTCTTTGATATCCTTTTTGAGCAGTAATTAGCTGGCTTTCACTTAATCTTGCTAAATATTCAGAATCACTCTTTTTGCCTTCGAGTCTGTTTTTATATTCGTCTCTGTAAATAGTATAATTTTTTTGATTGTCGATGTATAAATAAGTACTAGTCGCAATTGCACCATAAACCAAGGGAATTTTCCAATACTTTTTATTATAAATCTGTCCTAAACCAGGTAAAATTGCCGAATAAAAAGCTGCTTTCGCGGGGCGAAGCGGATCAATTACCTCCGATTTAAGAGTGTCTTTTAAAATGATTTGAGTTTTTTTCTGAGCGAAAATTGAAGTTAATCCAAAAAATAAAAATAGAAGAATGAATTGATTCTGCATATAAAGTTGTCTTTGAAATTTTGATCAAAGAAAACTTTTTAGTTCTAAGATTTTTCTTAAATAAAAGATAAAGAAAACTTAATGTTTACTATTAAAAATATTTGTTAATAATATTCATAAAGTACCGTAGTTGTTGATGACGGAACTGTTGAATTTTCTTGATAAACGGAATGAATATTAGTAACGGGGCAATTATCGCTATTGTATGTTATCTGGTTAGCCGAAGAAACTGTAGCGCTTTTATTAGAAATAATATTATTTGGAGAATTTATTGACGTTGAATTACTAAAAATCCAATAATAAAGACTACGATAATAGTACTTATTACTAATATATTGAGGATTTTTTTTGTTATCATATTCAAAATTAGAAATCAAATCAGGTCGATTAGTATCGGCATTTCCCAATAAGACTGTTTGCAACACATTATTGTTGTTATCATATTTAAATTCACAAACTAAATACTGATTTGCAGAAGTAGCTGTTAATTGAACCGTTTTTACAATTCTACCAATGCTATCTGTGTACACCTCAGAAACTAAATTTAATGGCTCAGCATAAAATGTTTCATAATGGTTTGTTACAATAATTTTATTAGGTAAATATTCTAATGTTGCATAATCAGCTGTATCAACTTTAATTACTTTTATCAATCTATCCTGACTATCATATATAAAGGAACATTCTTCTTTTCCATTAAATTTTGACGATAAAAGTCTTCCTTTATTATCGTATTTATATTCATATTGTAAGATTGTACCATGCAAGTTAGTAGTCAATTTTGTTAAAAAACCATTTTCATATTCATAATCAGAACCTCCATCTTTACCATAAGCTACAGATTTCAATAACCCTTTATTTAAATTTTGATCACTTTCATTTGAATTATCAGAACTACAACTACAAATAATAATTAGTATCAAGAGACAAAATATTCTTATTTTTTCTTTCATGTATGCTTTAAAACTAATTGATATAATCTATTATTTATTTCCAATCAAAATTTTACTCCCCCAACATTTCCATCAATTCCAAAGCTCTTTTGGTAGATTTTACGTTCTCAAAAGTCAACAAAAGACGTAAGCCATTGGGAGTTTGTTTTTCTTTCATCTGACAAATATTACTATGTGTTTGTACAAATTTTATCACTTTATGAAAACGTTTCGATTGATAATAATCAGACTGTTGATCAGAAACAAAATAACCAATCATTTTGCCTTTTTTCATCACCAGTTTCTCAATACCTACATTTGTAGCGATCCATTTTATACGAATACTATTCATCAATGCATTGGCACGCGGAGGCATTGGTCCAAAACGGTCAATTAATTTGTTTTGAAAAATGACTAGTTCTTCCTCATTTTTCACGGAACCTAATTCGTTATACAAACTCAGACGTTCCGTAACATTATTGATATATTCATCAGAAAACAACAATTCAAAATCGGTATCAATTTGTAAATCTTTTACGTATTCTTTTGTTTCAATATCGTTCTCTTCCGGATATAAATCTTTGAATTCGTTTTCCTTCAATTCTTCGATCGCTTCGTTCATGATTTTTTGGTACGTGTCAAAACCAATTTCATTGATGAAACCACTTTGTTCGCCACCTAATAAATCTCCTGCACCACGAATTTCAAGATCTTTCATCGCAATGTTAAAACCACTTCCTAATTCGCTAAATTGTTCCAAAGCCTGAATACGTTTTCTGGCATCTTCAGTCATCGATGAATATGGCGGACAGATGAAATAACAGAATGCTTTTTTGTTGCTTCGCCCTACTCGACCACGCATTTGATGCAGATCTGATAATCCGAAATTATTGGCGTTGTTGATAAAAATGGTGTTGGCATTTGGAACGTCCAAACCACTTTCGATAATGGTTGTCGCTACCAAAACATCAAAATCTCCGTTCATGAAACCGAGCATCAATTCCTCAAGTTTGGCGCCTTCCATTTGTCCGTGACCAATTCCGACTCTGGCATTTGGTACCAAACGCTGAATCATTCCGGCAACTTCTTTTATATTTTCGATTCGGTTATTGATAAAGAAAACCTGCCCGTTTCGCTGAATTTCATACGAAATCGCATCACGAATTACTTCTTCACTAAAACCAACTACATTAGTTTCTATCGGATAACGATTTGGTGGAGGCGTTGTAATAACAGACAAATCTCGAGCCGCCATTAACGAAAACTGAAGTGTTCTCGGGATTGGCGTTGCTGTTAATGTCAAGGTATCAACATTTGCAGCAATGGTTTTTAATTTATCTTTTACGTTCACTCCAAACTTTTGTTCCTCATCAACAATCAATAAACCAAGGTCTTTAAAAACTACATTTTTATTTACCAATTGATGTGTTCCAATTACAATATCGAGTTTTCCTTCGGCTAAATCTTTTAAGGTTTGCGTTTTTTGCTTTGCAGTTCTAAATCTGTTTAAATAACCTACGGAAACCGGCATATCTTTTAATCTTTCGGTAAAAGTTCTATAATGTTGGTATGCCAAAATAGTTGTAGGCACTAAAACGGCAACTTGTTTACTGTTATCAACAGCTTTAAAAGCAGCTCGAATGGCAACCTCAGTTTTCCCGAAACCAACGTCACCACAAACCAAACGATCCATTGGGCGATCGCTTTCCATATCTGCTTTTACTTCTTGAGTTGATTTGGTTTGATCCGGAGTATCTTCATAAATAAACGAACTTTCTAATTCGTTTTGCAAATAACTGTCTTGCGCAAACTGAAAACCTTTTTCTAAACGTCGTTTTGCATACAACTGAATTAAGTTGAAGGCAATATGTTTGACACGAGCTTTGGTTTTTTGTTTTAAAATTTTCCAGGCGTTCGATCCTAGCTTATAAATTTTAGGCGGCGTTCCGTCTTTTCCGTTGTATTTGGAGATTTTATGAAGCGAATGAATGCTTACATAAACAATATCATTATCAGCATAAACCAGTTTTATGGCTTCCTGCGTTTTGCCTTCGACCTGAATTTTCTGCAATCCACCAAACTTTCCAATTCCGTGATCGATATGCGTTACATAATCACCAACCGAAAGTGCTGTTAATTCTTTTAGTGTAATATTCTGTTTTTTAGAATATCCGTTTTTAATATTGAATTTATGATAACGCTCAAAAATCTGATGATCTGTATAAGCCGTTATTTGATTTTCTTCGTCAATAAAACCTTGGTATAAAGGCAATACAATTGTATTATACTGCTTTCTGATATTTTCAGAATTGGCTTCATCTAAAGATTCAAAAATATCATGAAAACGTTTTGCCTGCGCTTCATTCGAACAGAACAAATAATTTTTATAGCCGTTAAAATGATTATCGCTCAGATTATTCAGCAATAAATCAAATTGTTTATTGAAGGATGGCTGAGGCTGAAAATGAAATTCGAACGTTTT
The DNA here is from genome assembly GCF_963422545.1 of uncultured Flavobacterium sp. Classification (NCBI taxonomy): domain Bacteria; kingdom Pseudomonadati; phylum Bacteroidota; class Flavobacteriia; order Flavobacteriales; family Flavobacteriaceae; genus Flavobacterium; species uncultured Flavobacterium sp. Next base: position 146,216 of record NZ_OY730260.1, on the reverse strand, counting down.
GGTTGTTCTAAAAGTTGGCTTTGAAGCCAATTCTACAATCGAAAAATCTAAAGCTCGTTTGATAAATGAACTTTGATTTAAGAATAATTTCTCCGGTTCTGCGCGGTTTATTTCTTTCGACAATTTCTCAAAAGCTTCTTCTGCTCTTGCAAATTGTTTGTCTAATTGGCTTAAAAGTCCATCTGTATTTTGAATAAAAATCACCGTTTTCTCAGCAATATAATCTAAGAAGCTCTCGCGGTTTTCCTGAAATAATTTATTCTCAACATTCGGGATAATGGTAATTTTTTTGTGAGTTTCGACAGACAATTGCGTTTCTACATCAAAACTTCTGATACTGTCTACTTCATTACCAAAAAATTCAATTCTGTACGGATGATCGTTTGAAAAAGAGAATACATCGACGATTCCTCCACGAACCGAAAATTCTCCGGGTTCTGTAATAAAATCGACTCTTTTGAATTCGTATTCGAACAAAACTTCGTTGATAAAATCAATCGAAATTTTATCATTCAGCGCCACTTTTAAAGTGTTTTTATCAAGTTCTCTTCTCGTTACAACTTTCTCAAAAAGCGCTTCAGGATACGTAACAATTACGGCTGGTTTCTTACGGGAATTAATTCGGTTTAAAACCTCAGCACGAAGCAAAACATTAGCATTATCTGTTTCTTCAATTTGATATGGACGACGAAATGAAGCCGGATAAAACAATACATCTTGTTCTCCTATCATTTGCTCAAGATCGTTCAAATAATACGCGGCTTCTTCTTTATTGTCTAAAACAATCAAAAAAGGCAACTCGGTTTTTTTGAAAACAGCGCGAATAATAAATGAAACTGCAGATCCCAACAATCCGTTAAGATGCATTTTTATTTGATTTTGCTCTAGTAATTGTGTGGCAATCTGCTGTGATTTTGGCAGATTATCATACGTAGTATATAAGGCGTTTTTACTCAACTTTTGGTAAATTTTTATCTATTTTTTGTGGTAGGATTGGCGCTAAATTTCCACTCGGAATGGCACGTGTTGTATCTAACATTCTCAAGAAATCTTCTTCTCCTTCTTCTTTTGGAATTTTGCTTTTGGCCACAACCTGATCCATTTGTCTTTCTAATGAAACTAGTTCTTTATTAATGTCTCCGATCAGGAACGTCACTTTCTCATCTGGAATTGTACTCAAATTAATAAATAAATCCATCATTTTGACTTTGGTAATCAAAATCGAAATTCGGCTTTTTATCTGAGGAACATTAAACTCAGCAGGAATATTGTTGTTTAAAGCCATTGCTTTTTTTGAAATCGCAGCTGATTTTTTCTGAAAAGCCCCGATTGTTTTTCTGGGTTTATCTCCAAGTTCTTTCAGGAAATCACGCCATTCAGTCCACGAACTTAATTTTTGTTCTGCAACTTCGTTGATTGGCTCGTCAATAAATTTCCAGGCTTTATTGATATTATTAAAAATAATTTCGTTTTTCTTAGCTTCTTTTGCATTCTCGGCAAGACGTTTTTCATCTTGATTTTGACATGAATTCAGCACAAAAATTAAAAGCAGAAAAAGAGATATTTTATATTTCATTTGGTAAAACATTAAGCTACAAAGTTACAAAGTAATTTTACAATTACGAAGTCTGTTTTTTGCCAAAGATTCTATAAATCACCTGTGTTTTTTTGGCCCACAGATTTAACGGATTAAACTGATTAACACAGATTATTTTTAAAATCTTTATTTGAAAAATTTACCGCAAAGTTTGCAAAGCTTTGTGTTGATTTAGCTTTGCAAACTTTGCGTTTTTTATAAAACTGCTTAATTTAAAAAACTTTGCGTGCTTTGCGGTAAAAAATAATCTGCCTCAGTACACAATAATTGATAAAATCTGTAATCAAATTCGTTCTTAAATTAAATCCTGCAATAATACTCTCACAGCGAATAATCCAAAAAAGCATCTTTATCGTTGTTAAATTTATAATTTGTTTTTCTAAAAAGTAAAAATATTTGCGAAAACGTTATATTTGCGTCTCTAAAAACTATTCAAAATGAATCCAAAAATATTGATCATTGGCGCTTGCGGTCAAATTGGGACAGAACTGACTCAAAAACTACGTAAGTTATACGGAACAGAAAATGTAATTGCTTCTGATATTCGAAAATTAAATACTGACGTTGTTAATTCAGGTCCTTTTGAAGTGGTGAATGCTTTAGATTTCAACCAAATTGAACATCTTGTTGAACTGCATAAAATCACAGATATTTATTTGATGGCGGCACTTTTATCGGCTACAGCCGAGAAGAATCCTGCTTTTGCCTGGGATTTGAATATGAATTCATTATTTCACGTTTTGAATTTGGCTAAAGCCCAAAAAGTAAAAAAGATATTCTGGCCTTCAAGTATTGCGGTTTTTGGACCAACAACTCCAAAAGAAAACACACCTCAATATACCGTTATGGAACCTTCTACAGTTTACGGAATTAGTAAACAAGCGGGAGAAAGATGGTGTGAATATTACCACAATATTTATGGTGTTGATGTTCGAAGCATCCGTTATCCCGGTTTAATTAGCTGGTCAACGCCTCCTGGTGGTGGAACTACTGATTATGCTGTTGATATTTTCTATAAGGCTATTGCCGATAAAAAATACGAGTGCTTTTTATCATCAGAAACAAAAATGCCTATGATGTATATGGATGATGCAATTGACGCAACCATTAATATCATGAAAGCTCCGGCTGAGGAAATTAAAATACATTCTTCATACAATTTAGCAGCAATGAGTTTTACTCCAACTGAAATTGCTAATGAAATTAAAAAGCATATTCCTGAGTTTACGATTACTTATGAGCCTGATTTCCGTCAGAAAATCGCGGACAGCTGGCCGGCAAGTATCGACGATTCTGAAGCTAGAAAAGATTGGGGCTGGAAACATACTTTTGATCTTGAAACCATGACCAAAGATATGTTAGAGCATTTAGCTAAATAATCTTAAGATCTAAAAATAAAAAGTCTCGTTTAATAATAAACGAGACTTTTTTTATGCGTTTAAATAAAGCTTATTTCACTTCATAAACATTATTCGCGGCTTTAATATCAGCCATTAATCCGCTTGGATCAATCGTGATTTTTTTGATTGCCGTTTTATTTTTATCAATTGTAAAACTGTAGTTTGACATTGCCCAAGCCCAGTCATCCAGAACTGTTCTTTTTACGTTTGGATTTGGATTTGGTTTAATAAAATTCATCATTCTTAACGGAATGTAGAAACTCTCAGAAGTTCCGTCAGTATATTCAACAGTTAAATCAATTGGCATTGGCATTCTGCCAATTCTCTCTAAACTAACGGTTGTTTTACCTGAATTATCGGCAACATCTTTGATTCCGTAATCAATTGTATTGGCAGTTTCGGCCCAATCAACCAAATACCAGTCTAATTCAGCACCAGAAACTCTTTCAGCTGTTCTTTTGATATCATTTGGAGAAGGATGTTTGAATTTAAAATCGTTGTAATATCTTTTTAAAGTTGCATCTACATTGTCTTTACCAATTACATATTCTAATTGTGATAAAAAGATACTTCCTTTTACATAAGATGAAATACTGTAAGGTCTGTTTTCATCATAACGATCTCCATGAGTCGTTTGTGGTTGTTCTTTTCCGGATTCTACTAATTTATAGTAAGCTGCATAATTTCCTTTAAACGGATTCTCAACTTTTTTATCTCCCTTTAATTCATTCAAAGCCATGTCTTCGATGTAAGTTGTAAAACCTTCATCCATCCATGGGTGTTTTGATTCGTTTGAAGCTAAAATATGCTGAAACCAAGAATGTCCCATTTCGTGAGTTGCTGTTCCCAGAATACCTTCAAGAGTTCCGTTTCCTAGCATTAAAGTACACATTGCATACTCCATTCCGCCGTCTCCACCTTGAATAAATGAATATTGTTTGTATGGATATGCACCAACTTTATGGTTGTAAAAATCCATTACTTTAGCCATTAAAGGCTCTAACTTTTTCCAGTTTTCAGCGGTTTTTGGATTGTTTTTGTAGAAATAATGTAAATCAACATCATTTGGTCCTTTTACAATATCATGTACATATTCTTTGTCTGCAGCCCAGGTAAAATCGTGTACCATTGGCGCAATAAAATGCCATGTTAATGTTTTTGTCTTTTTTGGATAAACAACTGTTACACCAGCATCTTCGTATCCGTGCCCAATTTGGTTTTTGTCTTGTAAATATCCTGAACCTCCAATTGTATAGTCTTTATCGATTGTGATTTTTACATCAAAATTACCCCAAACGCCGTGAAATTCTCTGGCAATATACGGATCTGCATGCCAGCCTTCGAAATCAAATTCGGCTAATTTTGGATACCATTGTGACATTGAAAGCTCTACACCTTCTGAATTATTACGACCTGAACGACGAATTTGAACCGGAACTTGTCCGTCAAAATCTAACGTAAATGTAGTTGTTGAATTAGGTAAAATTGGCTTAGCCAGAGTAACTTCAAGAATAGTTCCTGATGTTCTGGTTTGAGCCGTTACTCCATCTTGTTTAAGATTTGTAATTTTTAAATACCCAATTTCATTTGGCTTCAACGTTTCAATTCGGCTTTGTTTTACCTCTTTACCATCGGCATCTTTTACTTTACTAACCATTCTTCCGTCAGGATCTTTTATAGAATGCAGGCGTGCATCCATTTCACTTCCTGGCTGAAAAGCATTTGGATATAAATGATAAAAAACTTTTCTTAAAGTATCAGGTGAATTATTGGTATAAACCAATTCCTGTTTTCCTTTGTATTGATAGTTTTTTACATCCATAGATACTTCCATTTTGTAATCAACATGTTGTTGCCAATAGGGAGCATTTTGTGCAAATACTGAGTTTAAACCTAAACTCAAAAAAGATAGTACTATAATTTTTCGCATGATAATTTTAATAAAAATGGAAGAGTTGCCACTCTTCCATTAGATTAGTATTCTATTTTTATTTTATTTCTTAGACATTTTTTCTGCCATTAATAAAGCATTATAAGCATTGACCATTTTAGCTGTTCGTGATGACTCAGCAGAAGAAACTGCAACAGCTTTTTCATCTCGATTTGGATTTTCACCTAAAACCACCTTTGATGGAAGAGCAACTCCTGAATCCATTAAAATTTGTTTTACCTGAGCTGCTTTTAGTTTTGGATAATATGAACGAATCAACGCTGCAACTCCGGCTGCATTTGGCGACGCCATTGATGTTCCTTGTAAATATTTGTATTTATTGTTTGGAACTGTTGCATAGATCTCTTCTCCCGGAGCAAAAACGTCAACGTTTATTTTTCCGAAGTTAGAAAAACCGGCTACTACAGTTTCTCCGTAGTGGTTATTTATAGCTCCAATCGTAATTACATTATTAGCAAATTCTTTGATGTTATCTTCAGAATCATTTGGGTAATTGATGTTTTTTGTTTCATCAATATTGTATCCGTCATTACCGGCTGCATGCACAATTAAAACATCTTTTTTAGCAGCATATTTTATCGCATCATAAACCCATTGTTTGTGTGGAGAAAAACTTTTTCCGAAACTTCCGTTAATTACTTTTGCTCCATTATCTACTGCATAACGAATTGCTAATGCGATATCTTTATCGTACTCATCTCCATCAGGAACAGCTCTTACAGTCAAGATTTCGACATTATTAGAAACACCGTCTCCTCCTAAATTATTTCCACGAATTTGGCCAATAATTCCGGCAACGTGAGTTCCGTGAAGTGCCTTTTCTTTATCCGGACCAAAAACAACATTATTACCATAATGAGTGTTTTTAATGTCTTCAGGATTATCGCCTACAATTTTTCTTCCGTCATAATCTTTGTTCAAATTATAATTGAATTGGTCGTAAACTGATTCTCTATAATCTTCTAATTCGGCTTCAGGATCAAAAGTTGGTCCTCCGTTAGTAAAAATTTGAGTCATAATCATTTTACTTCTAACCACTTTTGGATCTGTTGAAGTAATTGTGCTTAAATCTTCAAGTTTGTAAGTCGTTTTATTCAACTCCTTTTTAATAGTATTATGAACATCTAGTAAAAAGTCTACTTGTTGTTTGTCTTCCAGAACTTTGCTTGATTTTTCTTCATATTGTGCTAAAGCTGCTTTGTATTGTGCTGATCCGTCATCACCTTTTTTAACGATACGTGTCATTTCAAGGTTTTCATGAACGGCATCACCAAGGAAATTCCATCCGTGAACGTCATCGATAAATCCGTTTTTATCGTCATCGATTCCGTTACCCGGAATTTCTTTAGGGTTTGTCCAGATCATTCCTTGTAAATCCGGATGCTCAATATCGACACCAGAATCTACGATACCTACAATTACTTTTTTACCGGTTTTTCCTTGTAATAATTCGGCGTAAGCCCTATCAACACTCATTCCCGGAATCGAATCTTTGATTAAATCAAGATGACTCCATCTTTTTAATTCATTTTCGCTAAGTGGTGCTTTTTTGACAATTGCTAAAGGTGCTGTAATTGCCTGCTTTGAAGTTGAAACTTGTGCCTGTGCGGTTGCGCTACCTGCTAAAGCAAGTAATACCCAAGCTGATAAAGTAAAAGGTTTTATATGACTCATGTATCTGTATATAATGTAAAGTTAAAAGATGGGCCTAAATTATGATTTTTTGTTACAAAAAGCTAACTGTTAACACTGTGTTATGAATTTTAATCCTTTCCAAAATAGATTCTAAAATTTATTAAATTCTTTTAGGGCAGTAATTTACATTAATTTTCTAACAAATATATTGATTTCGCTTTGATCGAAATTTATAGAAAATTTAAAAAGAAAGTTCCTTTACGGCTTCCCGTAAGGAAAATCCAATTAAAATGGATATAATTGCGCGATGATCTTAAACTGAATCTATGAAAACAAAAATAGATTTAAATCAAAACCATACTATAAACAATCGAAATCTTTATCATATGAGAAAAATTTTACTTTTACTTTTAATATTTTCATGTTTACAAATAAAAGCTCAATGCTGGAAAACAGGTGCTGCCGGATACAATCATACAATTGCCGTAAGAACAGACGGTACGTTATGGACGTGGGGAAGTAATGACCAAGGACAATTAGGCAATAGCACACCTACAACTATAAATATTCCTACAAAAATAGGAATTGCGAATGATTGGAAAACAGTGGCTGCAGGCTGGGCTCATACAGTTGCTCTAAAAGCAGATGGCTCTTTATGGGCTTGGGGATATGGTGGTTTAGGACAAATAGGAAATGGCTCATATACCACTAATTTTAACCCTCCACAACAAATAGGAACATCAAAAAATTGGCAAACAATAGTAGCCGGATATGGTCATACAGTTGCTTTAAAAACCGATGGCACTTTATGGGCTTGGGGAAATAACTTTTCCGGGCAATTAGGAAATGGCACCACTCTTGATAAAAACATTCCAACACAAGTAGGAACAGCAAACGATTGGCAAAACGTAGTAGCGGGAAAGCTTCATACGGTTGCCTTGAAAAAAGATGGCACTTTATGGGCTTGGGGAAAAAATACTTTAGGTGCATTAGGAGATGGTACTACAACAAACAGCCGTGTACCAAAACAAATAGGAACGGCAACCAATTGGAAAACAATAGCTGCTGGAAGTGATCATACAATTGCAACAAAAACGGATGGAACTTTATGGATCTGGGGGGATAATACTTACGGAGCATTAGGAGATGGTACTACAACAACTAAAAATGTTCCAACACAAATTGGAACATCAACAGATTGGAAAACTGTAGACGGAGGAGTAAATTATACAATTGCTATAAAAACAGACGGATCTTTATGGGCTTGGGGTTTTAATTCTGATGGTGAATTCGGAAATGGTACAAAAATCAATAGTCTTATTCCGGTACAAATAGGAACAGAAAGTAATTGGCAAATGATTGACGGAGGGTCTATTCATACAGTTGCCATGAAAACAGACGAAAGTTTATGGGCTTGGGGGAGCAATTCCTTAGGTCAGCTGGGTGACGGCACATCTATTGATAAAAATATTCCAACAGTTTTAAATTGTCTTGGCTCATTAATTATAAAAACATCTCAAGACAATATAACATGTTTTGGCGATACAAATGGTTCAGCTTCTATAACGTCTGTTTCAGGTGGAACAGCTCCATATACTTATCTTTGGTCTAATGGAAAAACAACCAGTTCTATTACGGGATTGAATGCTGGCGAATACTCTTGTACAGTAACAGATGCTGCTTCATTATCAATTACAAAAATTTTCACTATTACGCAGCCAACAATCCTTAATTCAACAGTAACAAATACAAATGCGTCATGTAATAGCAATAATGGAAGTCTAACTGTTATAGCAACTGGTGGAACACCACCATACCTATATGCTATTTCGCCGGTTTTTAATTACCAAACCTCAAATGTATTTGCTGGTTTGTCCCCAGGAATTTACACCGTAAATACAACAGACACTAAAGGTTGTATAACCACAAATTCTATAGTTGTTGACGCAAGCAATACTTCTCCCCCAACTGCAAATGCACAATCATTCAATACTAGTGCTACAATTGCCGACTTAAAAGCCGTTGGATCTAATCTTAAATGGTTTGATGTTCCAACTGGCGGAAGTGCTTTAGGTTTATCAACTTCACTGCAAACAGGTAAATATTATGTTTCGCAAACAATTAACGGATGCGAAAGTTTAAGACTTGTCGTTGATGTAACCATTATATCGGCTCCTGGAAATGGACAAATACCAACAAATGGTTTGATTGCTTATTATCCTTTTAATGGAAATGCAAATGATACTAGCGGAAACGGATCAAATGGAACTGTTACGGCCGCAACTTTAACATCAGACCGATTCGGAAATAGTAATACTGCATATAGTTTTGATGGTGTAAACAGCTATATCGATGCGGTTATACCAAATATTCCTCAAAATAATTCTTTAAGAACAATTTCTGGATGGTTTAAAACAAGTGATGCTTTTTCTGATCCTAATAAATATGAAGTCTCAATTTTTAATTATGGCACCTTAGCTAAATTACAAAGATTGTCTCTTTCTATTTATAGTAAAGGTTATCTTCAAATGATAAGTGGAACCAACTTATCTACTGATGACTTTTATGTAAACAACTTTGATTACTCTAACAATGATTGGTACTTTTTTACGCTTACATATGATGGAACTAAACTTTCAGTATATGCAAATGGTAAATTTGTGAGCGAAAAAGCTGTAAATTTAAATACTGTTGACAACATTTTTAGAATTGGACAAAGAATTTCTGGAGATAATGTAAAAGAAGGTTTTAAAGGAACTATAGATGATATCGCTATTTGGAATCGTGTTTTAACTCCGGAAGAAATTTCAGCTATGTACGTACCTGCAAATACAAATAATTACACTTTAATTCCTGATTCAAATTTTGAACAAAAACTAATTAATTTAGGAATTGACACTGATGGATTAAATGGAAAAGTTCTTACTTATAATATTAGCACTGTAAAGTTCTTAGACCTTACTAAAAGTAACATTTCAGATTTAACAGGAATACAAGACTTTGTATCATTAACTGATTTGTATTGTGGTCAAAATTCATTAACAACACTAAATGTAAGTAAAAATACCGCTCTGACTACTCTAGACTGTAACAACAATAGAATAACCTCTTTAGACGTAAGTAATAATATTGCTTTACTTAATTTAAGCTGCTATGCAAATCAATTAACAGCGTTAGACGTTAAAGTAAATACAGCGTTAACAAAATTAGATTCGGGTTCAAACAAATATACTGCTTTGGATGTAAGCTCAAATACTGCGTTAACATTTTTGGGCTGTAATACTAGTCAATTAACCAGTTTAGATGTAAGTAAGAATACAGCTTTAAATCTGCTGGATTGTCGCGAAAATAAATTAACCCACTTGGATGTTTCTAAAATCACTACTCTAACAGAGCTATATTGTCAATCTAATCAATTAACAAATTTGGATGTAAGCAAAAATAAAGCTTTAGAATTTTTAAATTGTGCAAAAAATCAGCTAACCACTTTGGATGTTAGCATAAATACTGCCTTAGTCGGTTTATATTCTAATTCTAATCAATTAACGAGTTTAAATTTGAAGAATGCAAACAATGTTAAATTTGCATATCTAAGTCTTATAGGCAATCCAAATCTAAGCTGTATTCAAGTTGATGATGTTAATTATTCAAACGCAAACTGGAGTGCCAAAAAAGATGCAGGAGCTACTTTTAATACTTTATGTGAAGCTTATACCCTAATTCCTGATATTAATTTTGAAAAAGCATTAATAGCAAAAGGAATTGACACAGGAACTACAGATGGAATGGTTTTAACTTCATCAATTGAATCTATTACAGAATTAAATCTTTATTATAGTAACATTTCTGATTTGACCGGAATACAAAATTTTAAAGCTTTGACATCTTTAAATGTAATGTCTAACAAATTATCAACAGTCGATCTTTCAAAAAATTTAGCGTTAAACTATTTACTTATTAATCATAACGATCTCACAACCTTAGATATTTCAAATAACACTGCCTTGGAAAACTTAGTAGCATCAAATAATAAATTACAAAACATTGATGTTTCAAAAAATCTTAAATTAAAATATTTTACTTGTTCATCAAATCAATTAACTACTATTGATGTTTCAAATAATAAAGAATTGATTTTACTTTCTTGCCAATTAAACCAGCTCAAAAGTTTAGATCTTTCTCAAAATAAAAATCTAGCTCTTTTTACATGTTCAGAAAACAAAACCCTTACAAATGTAGACTTAAGAAATGGAAACAATAAAAACATGCAGATAGCGCCATACGTTATTGATTTTACAAAAAACCCATCACTTACATGTATTTTGGTTGATAACGCACTTTATTCTAATGAAAACTGGACAAACTTTAAAGAGAAATCTGCATCCTTCTCAACTGTTGACTGCTCTCAGATTACAGCTATCCCGGATCCGGCTTTTGAAGACAAATTAATTTATTTACAAATTGATACAGATGGCAAAAATGGCACCGTTTTAAACACCAGCATTTCAAACATTTCAACATTGAACATTGAGAACAGTAACATCAAAAACTTAACCGGAATCAATGGTTTTTCAGGCTTGAGCACTTTAAATTGTTCTTCAAACCTGTTAACTGCTTTAGATCTCTCTCACAATAAAACCCTGACTTTTCTAGATTGTGGCTCAAACAATTTAACCAGTTTGAATATAAAGAACGGAAATAATAAAAATTTAGATCTGAATTCAAACTTTACAAAAAATCCGGATTTAACTTGTATTTCTGTTGATGATGAAGTTTATGCTAATCAAAAATGGGCCGGCATTAAAGATGGAGTAGCCAATTACAATTTAGATTGTACTAATTACACCTTAATTCCGGATTCAGCTTTCGAACAAAAATTAATTGATCTAGGAATTGATAAAGACGGTTTAAACGGAAAAATTACAACTGCAGATATAAGCACAATTACTTATTTGGATCTTTCGAATAGTAACATTACAGACTTAACTGGCATTGAAAAATTTACTGCCTTAACTTACTTAGACTGTAACTCTAATAATATAAAAACTATTGATGTCAGCAAAAATAAATCACTTACTAAATTAGCATTGCACGGCAATCAATTAACAAGTTTAGACGTTACTGCAAACACTCAGTTATACAATTTAACGTTTAGCATGAATCAAATTTCAACAATTGATTTATCTCAAAACAAAAATCTTCATTATTTAATAGCAGATCGAAATTTGCTAAGCAATATTGATTTAAGTGCTAATAATGAATTAGAAATTCTTTATTGTGGTAATAATAATTTGACTGCATTAAATCTTTCAAACCTGGTAAATCTAACATTCTTAGATTGTGGTTTAAACAATTTAAGGCAACTCAATTTATCTACAAATACAAAACTTACAGAATTATTTTGCTATAATGATCAATTAACATCTCTTGATCTTAGTACAAATGTTCTTTTAAAAACTTTAAATGCTACGGCAAATCAATTGACAACTTTAGACTTATCTCACAATCCTCTTTTAACTCTTGTCTTCTTAGAATTAAATCCATTAACTTCTCTAAATGTTCAGAATGGTAATAATGTGAATTTCATTCTTCCGTCTAAAACTAATAAAAAGGCTAGCGCTGCATTGTATACAAGCTTCTTAAAGAATAAAAGTCTAAGTTGTATTCAAGTAGATAATGTTGAATATTCTAATGCTAACTGGGCAAACATTAAAGAACCTAACGCTACTTACTCCAGTACTTGCAAGAGTCTGGGTATTGAAGATTCTGTTTTTGATAAAGTAGTTGTTTATCCAAACCCTACAAAAGGTGAAATAAACATCAATAATGCAACTCTTGAAAAAGCAACTGTTTACAATACTTTAGGACAATTGGTAAGATCATTTACCTTAAGCTCTACAAATACAAATCATAAAATCGATTTGACTGGTTTGTCAAAAGGTGTTTATTACATCTATTTAATCAATCAGGATGCGGCTTCTGTCAAAAAAGTAATCGTAGAATAATTACAATTAGTTAACTAAAAAATCCCATTTTCGATATACTGAAAATGGGATTTTTTTATGATTTTAATTTCCTTTAAAGAATATCTTCACAAGTAAAAACTTCTTTCAATCGAACACCTTTTTCAGTATGTTCGACCGTTATAATTTGATTGTGTGCATCGTGTTCAAGAAACAAATAATAATTATGATCTGCGGCTGCATTCAAAAATTTTGCTTTTTCCGGCATTGTCAATAAAGGTCTTGTGTCGTAACCCATAACATACGGTAACGGAATATGCCCGGCTGTCGCCAATAAATCGGCACAAAAAACAATGGTTTTATCCTGATATTTAATATGCGGAATCATTTGTTTTTCGGTATGACCATCAACATAGTAAATTCCAAAATTCAATTCTTCAGAAAAACCAAAATCACTTTCCGGATATTTTATAAAATTCAATTGTCCGCTTTCCTGCATTGGCAGAATGTTCTCAGACAAAAAAGAAGCTTTCTCGCGAGGATTTGGTTTTGTTGCCCATTCCCAATGGCTTTCATTACTCCAGTATTTAGCATTTTTAAAAGCTGGTTCGTAGCCCGTTTTATCAGAATTCCACTGCACGCTTCCTCCACAATGGTCAAAATGCAGGTGTGTCATAAAAACATCTGTAATATCATCTCGGTGAAAACCATATTTTGCCAATGACTTATCGATAGAGTGCGAGCCCCAAAGCGAATAATAGCCAAAAAACTTTTCAGATTGTTTATCTCCCATTCCGGTATCTATCAAAATCAAGCGATTCTGATCTTCAATAAGCAGACAACGTGCCGCAATATCAATTAAATTATTAGCGTCGGCAGGATTAGTTTTATTCCAGATTGTTTTTGGCACAACGCCAAACATTGCGCCTCCGTCTAATTTAAAATTTCCGGATTCTATAGGGTAAAGTTTCATGAGCTTAAATTTCTAATAAGAAACAAAGCTAGGAAATACAATTCCTTTATACTAGATATTCTCTAATAATGTTTCTCCTGCAGATATGAAATCCCCCACAGATTAAATATTGTTATTCCAGCGTGATTGATGCGCTTCCCATTATTTCTTGTTTGTCGAAGAAGTTGACAAAATAAGTTCCTTTAGCAAATGGATTTTCATCCGAGTTTAAAACTCCATAGACATTTGCAGGTTTACCCTGAAAATCGACTGCAACAATAAAACTGTAAACTAAAGCTTTATCATTTCCAAATTCAATTAGCTTATTCTCGCCCAAAACAGTGTTCTTTTGGTCCAGAACCTGAATATAAAAAATTCTTTTTCCTGTTTTAGCAACTGAATTCCCATTAATAGAAAAACTCACTTTAAACCTCTTTGTACTTTTTGCTTTGTATGTTTCCAGTTCTTTTCCCGATTTTTTCTCTCGAAGCGCAATTACTTTAAAACTATTCAAGGACAATCTTGAAGCATCTTTTAGTGTTGATTCTAATTTTTTTTGCTTCGAAATCAAAGTGTCATTTTCAACCTTTTGTTTGTACATGACAAGATTTTGACTTTCAATTTCAGTTAACAAATTTTTATTCTGAGATTTTAAATTTTTAACTTCTATACCTCTCGATACTACCGAAGCGTTCATCTTTGAAAGCTGTTTTCGATAAATATAAATTTGTTCAATTGAAGGATTCTTGGAAGCCTTAATGATTTCTATCAAATTTTCAACATTTTCCTTTTCTATTTCTAGTTGTTGTGCCAATGATGTTTTCTCAAGTATAGCAACATCATAAGCCTGTTTTAGGGTCGTTAAAGAATCTAAAATATTCTTCTGCGCAAGCGCTTCCAAACTTAATTTTAGATTTTCCTTACTTTTAGATACATCTTTAGTTTTCTCAACATTTTCATTTGGCACTCTACTAAAAACAAAGACTGTAGCACCTATTACAAAAACAAAAAATACTGCTAAAAGTGCTTTTATCCACTTACTCTTGTAATGTTTTTCCATAATTACTCACAATTTTTTGCAAAATTACTAATGTTTCGCCACTGGAGACAGGTATAAATACGGGTTTTTAACTTTAAAAAACATAAAAACACCTAACTATACACCAATACAATTTTATATTCCAGGGTTTCAAACACCAAAATAAGTTCTATCTATTTTAACATTTGTTATAATAATGTGAACCGTTATGGAAAAAGGTTTTTAAGTCGTATCTTTGCAGATAATTTCATTTCAACATTGAAATACAGCACTTTAAAAAGTAACCATTGGATTACTTTTTTGGCTGTAAATTCAAATGAAAACATAAAAACAAATACCATAAACAATGATAAAAGTTTCTGATACAGCCAAAAAGAAAATCATCGATTTGATGAAAGATGATGGTTTTGATGCCGCTAGCGACTATGTACGTGTAGGAGTAAAAAGTGGTGGATGCTCTGGTTTGTCATATGATTTAAAATTTGACAAAACCAAAGGCGAAGACGATAAAATTTTTGTAGACAATGATATAACAATTGCAGTTGAAAAAAAATCATTTCTATATTTAGCCGGAACAATACTTGAGTTCTCAGGCGGATTAAACGGAAAAGGTTTTGTATTTAATAATCCTAATGCAAGCAGAACTTGTGGTTGTGGAGAATCATTCTCTCTTTAGTCAAAAACCGAAAGCCATAAAGTCTTGAAGACCGCAATTGGCTCTCAAACTTTAGACTTTAAAAACTTTAAGACAACATTAAAATAATGAGCAAATACACTGAAGACGATTTAAAAATCGAACTCGAAACTAAAGAATACGAATACGGATTTTATACTGACATTGAATCGGATACATTTCCTATTGGCTTAAACGAAGATATCGTAAGAGCTATTTCGCTTAAAAAAGAAGAACCTGAATGGATGACCGATTGGCGCATTGAGGCTTTTCGTGCGTGGAAAGAAATGATTGAGCCAGAATGGGCAAACGTTCGTTACGAAAAACCGGATTTTCAGGCAATATCTTATTATTCAGCTCCAAAACAAGTTGATCCTAACAAAACACTGGACGATGTTGATCCGGAACTTTTAGAAATGTACAAAAAGCTAGGTATCTCTGTCGATGAACAAAAAATGATGAACAATGTCGCTATGGATATTGTTGTCGATTCTGTTTCTGTAGCAACTACATTCAAAAAAACATTAGCTGAAAAAGGAATTATTTTCTGTCCAATTTCAGAAGCAATAAAAGAGCATCCTGAATTAGTTCGTAAACATTTAGGAACTGTTGTACCTCAAAGAGACAACTTCTATGCAGCATTAAACTCAGCGGTTTTCTCTGACGGAAGTTTCTGTTATATTCCAAAAGGCGTTCGCTGCCCAATGGAACTTTCAACTTACTTTAGAATCAATCAGGCAGGAACAGGACAATTTGAAAGAACTCTTGTTATTGCAGATGAAGGAAGTTATGTTTCATACTTAGAGGGTTGTACTGCTCCAAGTCGTGACGAAAATCAATTGCACGCTGCTGTAGTTGAATTAATCGCTTTGGATGATGCAGAGATTAAATACTCGACTGTTCAAAACTGGTATCCTGGAAATAAAGAAGGTAAAGGTGGAGTTTTTAATTTTGTAACCAAAAGAGGTTTATGCGAAACAAACGCTAAAATTTCATGGACACAGGTAGAAACAGGTTCTGCTGTAACCTGGAAATATCCTTCTTGTGTATTAAAAGGAGACAACTCGGTAGGAGAATTTTATTCAATTGCCGTTACCAATAATCACCAACAAGCTGATACGGGAACTAAAATGATCCATTTAGGAAAAAATACTAAATCGACTATTATTTCTAAAGGTATCTCAGCTGGTAAATCACAAAACAGTTACCGTGGATTAGTGCAAATTAGCCCTAGAGCTGAAAACGCAAGAAACTTTTCACAATGTGATTCTCTTTTAATGGGAAACAATTGTGGAGCGCATACTTTCCCTTATATCGAAAGTAGAAATCCATCGGCTAAGATAGAACACGAAGCAACGACAAGTAAAATTGGAGAAGATCAGGTTTTTTATTGCAACCAAAGAGGTATCCCAACTGAAAAAGCAATTGCTTTAATTGTAAACGGTTTCAGTAAAGATGTCTTGAACAAACTGCCAATGGAATTTGCCGTTGAAGCTCAAAAATTATTAGAGATTTCTTTAGAAGGATCTGTAGGTTAATTTGAAGATGGAAAACAAAAAAGTCATCATCTTAGGTTCATCAAGAAAAAACGGGAACACAACCAGAATTGTGGACGAAATTTCTAAAGAATCAGGAATAGACGTAATTAATCTGAGTGATTATAATATATCCTATTATGATTATGAGAGCAAAAACATAGAAGACGATTTTTTACCTTTAATAAAAGGAATAATCGAAAAATACGACACTTTAATTTTTGCAACGCCCATATATTGGTATAATATGAGTGGAATAATGAAGGTTTTCTTTGATCGTTTTTCGGATTTAATCCGAATTGAAAAAGAAACCGGACGAAAACTTAGAGGAAAGAAAATTGGTGTGATATCAAACTCGCACGATAATGAAATTGAAGATAGTTTTTACATTCCGTTCAAAAAATCAGCCGATTATTTAGGCATGGAATATTTAGGTCATGCGCATTTTAATGCCGACGTCCTAAACCAAACAACAAAAATAGAATTGACATTTATATAAAATAAAAGAAAACAATGTTATCAATAAAAAACCTTCACGCCGCAATTGGTGATAAAGAAATCCTAAAAGGAATAAATATAGAAGTTAAAGCTGGCGAAGTACACGCTATCATGGGACCAAACGGTTCCGGAAAAAGTACACTTTCGGCTGTAATTGCCGGAAACGAAAACTACGAAGTTACTGCTGGAACAGTTTCTTTAGACGGAGAAGATCTTGCTGATCTTGCTCCAGAAGAAAGGGCTCACAAAGGTGTTTTCCTTTCTTTTCAATATCCTGTAGAAATTCCTGGAGTAAGTGTTACAAACTTCATGAAAACTGCAATCAACGAAACTCGTAAAGCAAATGGTCAGGAAGAAATGCCTGCAAATGAAATGCTAAAAGTAATTCGTGAGAAATCTGAATTATTAGAAATCGATCGTAAATTTTTATCCCGTTCATTAAACGAAGGTTTTTCTGGTGGTGAGAAAAAAAGAAACGAAATTTTCCAGATGGCAATGTTAGAACCAAAACTGGCTATTCTTGACGAAACCGATTCTGGTCTTGATATCGACGCTTTAAGAATTGTAGCTAATGGAGTTAACAAATTAAAAAGCGAAAAAAACGCGATTATAGTTATCACACACTACCAACGTTTGTTAGATTATATCGTTCCAGATTTCGTTCACGTTCTTTACAACGGAAGAATCGTAAAATCCGGCGGAAAAGAACTAGCCTACGAACTGGAAGAAAAAGGATACGACTGGATTAAAGCAGAAAACTAGTTTACAGTTACAGTTTACAGTTTGCAAAACTCATAACTTATAACTCATAACTTATAACTAAAGAAATGGATTTAAAAGAAAAATTAGTATCGTCTTTTATGGCTTTTGAAGAGCGTGTCGATGTACATTCAGATTTACATGATATTCGCACCAAAGCACTAAAAAACTTTGAAGATAAAGGTTTCCCAACCAAAAAAGAAGAAGCTTGGAAATACACATCGTTAAATGCCATCTTAAAAAATGACTTTACGGTTTTTCCTAAGCAGGAAAATGCAATCGAATTTAACCATGTAAAGAAATACTTTTTACACGAAATTGACACTTATAAATTAGTGTTTATCGATGGTGTTTTCAGTTCTCATTTGTCTTCGACAACACACGACGGAATCGATGTTTGCTTAATGTCATCGGCATTGACCAAACCAAAATATAAAATGATTATTGATAAATACTTCAATCAAATTGCAAGTAAAGATGAAAGTTTGACTTCATTGAACACTGCTTTTGCAAATGAAGGAGCTTTTATCAATATTCCACAAAAGAAAGTAGCTGACAAACCAATTGAAGTCATGTACTTCTCAACTGGAAACGAAGCTGCATTATTGGTTCAGCCTAGAAATTTGATTATTGTAGGAGAGAATTCTCATGTTCAAATTATTGAGCGTCACCAAAGTTTGAATGAAAATCCAGTATTAACCAATTCGGTTACAGAGATTTTTGCTCAAAAACGTGCTATTGTAGATTATTACAAAATTCAAAACGATAATCTTGAAGCAAATTTAATTGACAACACTTACGTTTCGCAACAACAAGAAAGTCATGTTTATGTACATACATTTTCGTTTGGAGGAAACCTAACGCGTAACAATTTGAACTTTTATCACTTTGGAGAAAGATTAACAAGTACGCTTAACGGAATTTCAATCCTACACGACAATCAACATGTTGATCATTATACTTTGGTAAACCACGCTACACCAAATTGCGAAAGTTTCCAGGACTATAAAGGAATTTTTTCTGATCGTTCAACTGGAGTTTTCAATGGAAAAGTTTTGGTAGAAAAAGAAGCTCAAAAAACAAATGCTTTCCAAAAAAGCAACAACATTTTATTGAGTGACAAAGCAACTATCAACGCAAAACCGCAATTAGAGATTTTTGCTGATGATGTAAAATGTTCACACGGTTGTACTGTTGGACAATTAGACGAAACAGCGATGTTCTATATGCAATCACGTGGAATCCCTAAAAAAGAAGCTAAAGCTTTATTGATGTACGCATTCTCAAATGCTGTTATCGAAAGCATCAAAATACCGGAATTAAAACAACGTATTACTAAAATCATTGCTACAAAGTTAGGCGTGAATTTAGGATTCGATTTGTAGAAATATCTGTTCTTAAAAGACAAACCCGACAGGTTTTTGAAACCTGTCGGGTTTTTTATGGGTTATACTTAATCTTTCAATCGAACAATAAGTAAAATAAATCCAAAAAAACACAATCCTAATCCGAGCAACAAACAAATTGTACTTATTGGATCGCCTCCAATATTCACTGACCAAGCTATTCCATTTAAAATAAGACCCTCAATTATCATAAAAATTGGCAATAAAATTTTATTGTTTTTCATTTAAATTATCTTCTAAAAACATTAAATATCAAAGAAAAGAATCCGAACAAAATCATTCCTAAACCTACAAATAAAAATAATTTTCCAAAAAATGGAATAATGCGAATTAACAGAGAAAAAGATAAAACTATAATTATTAATCCCCCCACTAAAATCAAAATTGATCTCAAAAATAGATTCATAAACTTATTTCTTCACACTATCAATTATCCCTTTCAAAAACCCATTAAAATCAAATCCGGGTTCTTCCTCCTTCACTCCCATTCTCACGATTACCATATCCAAAGACGGAATAATCGCCACCATTTGCCCTTGATAACCGCTGCAATAAAACATATCACGAGGAACATCCGGAAATTTTCCTCCTGCGTTTAACCAAAATTGCGCGCCATATTTGCCCTTAGAAGTATTTGTTGGTGTTGATGTATATTTTACCCAGCTTACATCAAGGATTTGTTCGCCATTCCAATTTCCTTTACGCAGATATAATAGTCCAAATTTTGACCAATCTCTTGGCGTTGCCCATCCGTAAGACGAACCTACAAAAGTTCCTGTCATATCTTGTTCTACAACCATCGAGTTCATTCCTATTTTGTCGATTACGGCGCTGTACCAAAAGTCAAGATATTCTTGTTGCGTTTTAAACTGACTTCTTAAAATTCGGGATAATAAATTGGTTGTTCCAGACGAATAATTCCAGTGTGTGTTTGGCTTAAATTGAGCCGGTTTGTCCATTTGCACCTTCCCCATATCTTCTGACTTAAATAGCATTATTGTCGCATCACAAATCGTACTGTAATCCTCTTCCCATTCTAAACCGGAATTCATATGAAGCAAATCGTTTATCGTGATAATTTTACGATCATCTTTTTGCCATTCTGCAATTGGAGCTGGTTTATAAATGTCTATTTTTCCTTGTTTGGCTAAAACTCCAAAAGCCGAACTTGTAATACTTTTTGTCATCGACCAGCCTAAAATTTTACTGTCTTTATTAAAACCGGTATCATATTTTTCGGCAATCAATTTATCTTTATATAAAACCACAACAGCACGTGTACGTTTTGCTTTTCCTCCGCTTTTATCAAAAGAATCATCAACGGCTTTCTTTAATTTTGAATAATCAACGTTCGAAAACAAAGTATCTTTTGGCTCATTATTCCCGTAAGGAAAGGGAAGATTATTTACTAATTTAGTTCGTTTTGGAAGTAAATACGGTTTCGAAACATCAAAATTATCATCGATTAACGTTGCGCCTAAACCTTCTCTATAAATTGCTTTTCTCTCTTTTAAACCATAAACCTCAGATGTTGCAAACTTTCCTGCTTCATTAATAGTGTTAGTTGCCAAATCAAGTAATTCAATATCATTATCGGTTTTTTCAATTAATTCTTTCGAACGATTATCAATAAAATGTCCAGAGGCAACACTTTTTGCCGAAAAACCAGAAATCAATTCAAGTTTAGGATAAGTGGTGAATCCGAAATACAAAAAAGCAAGAATCAAAACAAGCGCAAATACTTTAAGGAATTTTTTCATAATGATTTAAGATATTTTTACTGCAATATAAATAATTTATCTTCACGATATTAGAACTCAAAATATAAATCTGATTCAGATAATTCAGAAAACTGAATTGATTTTTACGGAATCAACATTTAAGTCTGCAATCAATAGTACTATAAAAGGAAATTATAGAATCGCTGTAGAAACCAATTTAGTTTTTAGTACTTTTGTAAATAGAATTTTTCTAAATAAGACATGTTAGACATCCAAAAAATAAGAGCTGATTTTCCGATACTTTCGGAAAAAGTAAACGGAAAACCCTTGGTTTATTTCGACAACGGAG
The DNA here is from genome assembly GCF_963422545.1 of uncultured Flavobacterium sp. Lineage (NCBI taxonomy): Bacteria > Pseudomonadati > Bacteroidota > Flavobacteriia > Flavobacteriales > Flavobacteriaceae > Flavobacterium > uncultured Flavobacterium sp. The sequence goes on along the minus strand of NZ_OY730260.1, from coordinate 124,738 downwards.
CAACCTCACAAAAACCACAAATCGTGATTGATGCGATTGCAACATATTATAAGGAAATAAATGCAAACATTCATCGTGGCGTTCATACATTAAGTCAATTGGCAACAGATGCTTATGAAATTTCGAGAGTAAAAATTCAACATCATATTAATGCTAAATTTTCGCATGAAGTTCTTTTCACATCTGGAACAACACACGGAATTAATTTAGTAACAAATGGTTTTGCTTCAATTTTAAAACCTGGTGACGAAGTTGTGGTTTCTTCCTTAGAACATCACAGCAATATTGTACCTTGGCAAATGTTGTGTGAGAGAACCGGAGCGACGCTAAAAGTTATTCCGATGAATGAAGAAGGTGAATTGATCATGGAAGCTTTTGATGCTTTGTTATCAGAAAAAACTAAAGTTGTAACCGTAAATCATATTTCGAACGCATTAGGAATCATTAATCCTATTAAATATATAATTGAAAAAGCGCATGCTGTGGGTGCAGCCGTTTTAATTGACGGTGCTCAGGCTGTTCCACATTTAAAACCGGATGTTCAGGATTTAGATTGTGATTTTTATGCTTTTTCAGGACACAAAATGTGCGGTCCAACCGGAACCGGAATTTTATACGGGAAAGAAGCCTGGTTAAATAAATTACCTCCTTATCAAGGTGGCGGTGAAATGATTAAAGAGGTTACTTTCGAAAAAACAACTTATGCAGATCTTCCTCATAAATTTGAGGCAGGAACTCCAAATATTGCTGGTGGAATTGTTTTGGGAACTGCTGTTGATTATTTAAACAACATTGGTTTTGAGAATATTCAGAAACAAGAGGAAGAATTATTAGCATACGCTACAAAACGTTTGTTAGAAATTGAAGGTCTGAGAATTTACGGAACCGGAAAAAATAAAGCCTCTGTAATTTCGTTTAATATTGACGGAATTCATCCTTATGATATTGGTTCAATTGTCGATAAATTAGGAATTGCCGTTAGAACCGGACATCATTGTGCTCAACCTATTATGAACTTTTTCTGCATTCCGGGAACTATTCGTGCTTCGTTTTCTTTTTACAATACTATCGAAGAAATTGACACAATGGTTGAAGCTGTTAAAAAGGCAAAAACCATGTTAAGCTAAAAAAAAATTATGAAAATACTATCTTTATTGTTCTTGACGATTTTCATCGGGACAAGTTGTTCGAGCCAAAAAACAAACGACATGACAACTACGCAAATGGAATATTCTGCGGTTTCCCGCGGTCTTTACAAAAAGATAATTGTCCAAAATAAAACAGTTTCTGTTATTAATGGCAAAAATACAGAACCTGTGAAAAGCAAAATAAGTGATGCAAAATGGAAACAGATTGCTGCTGAATTTTCAAAAATTAATCTGGAAAGCATTCCAACTTTAAAAGCGCCAACAGAAAAACGTTTTTATGATGGTGCTGCAATTGCAAATTTAAAGATAGTCCAGAATCAGAAAACATACGAAACTCAAGGTTTCGACAATGGCAATCCTCCAAAAGAAATAGAAAAATTGGTAAATTTGCTGCTGGCTTTTACGAAAGAATAATTATGACAATAAAAGAAATACAAAACGAAATAATAGACGAATTTTCGATGTTTGACGATTGGATGCAACGTTATGAATACATCATCGAACTAGGAAAAAGTCTTCCGTTAATCAAAGAGGAATACAAAATTGACGAGAATTTAATAAAAGGCTGCCAATCTAAAGTTTGGCTGCAAGGCGAACAAAACAACGATAAAATTGTTTTTACCGCAGATAGTGATGCGATTTTAACCAAAGGAATTATCGCCATTTTGATTCGTGCTTTTTCGAACCAAAAAGCTGAAGACATTATAAATGCTGATACTGAATTTATAGACGAAATTGGTCTAAAAGAACATTTGTCAGCCACTCGAGCCAATGGATTGGTTTCGATGATTAAAAACATCAAGATGTACGCTTTGGCTTTTGATGCTAAAAACAAAAATTAAATACGCAGGTTTAAACCATATAAGTCATATAAGAAATTATAAGTTACTGTTTAATATTCATATGGTAAATTAACCCAAAGAAATATAAGCATTGCTTTTTAAATGAACTTATATTACTTATATGGTGAAAAACAAAAAGTAAGTTTTATCTTTCGTTTTTTATTTGTTATTATTGCTGAAAAAGTAAATGATAACAAAGAGATATTTGACTGATCTAATTTATCAGGTTAACGGAGCAGCAATTGAGGTTCATAAAAATATTGGAGCTGGACTTTTAGAAAGCATTTATCATCAATGCATGATTAAAGAATTATCTCTAAGAGGAATTAATTTTCAATCTGAATTGATAATTCCAGTTGAGTATAAAGGCTTAGAACTTGAATCTGACTTAAGATGTGATTTATTCATCGAAAACTGTTTAGTTCTGGAATTAAAAGCCGTCGATAAAATCGTACCTGTTCATATTGCCAAACTAATGTCTTATATGAAACTTCTAAAGTCGCCAATAGGATTAATGATAAATTTCAATGTAACAAATATTTATCACGAAGGTCAAAAAACATACGTCAACGAATTATATCGCTGGCTGGAAGATTAAAAACTAAGTATATTAAACCATATAAGAAATTATAAGTTGAACTTTTAAATGAACTTATAATTTACATAACAAAATAAAATATAGACACGCCATTTAAATGAACTTATATAACTTATATGGTGAAAAACAAAAAAAGCAAAAATGGAACACGTAATAGACACAAACGAATTAGGAGAATCAATTGTAAAAGTTTTAAAAGGCATTTATGATCCGGAGATTCCTGTAGATATTTATGAATTAGGATTAATTTATGACGTAATGGTAAATACTGATTACGAAGTAAAAATCTTAATGACTTTGACCTCTCCAAACTGTCCGGTTGCGGAAAGTTTACCAAGAGAAGTTGAAGAAAAAGTAAAAACAATAGAATACATAAAAGATGTTGATGTTGAAATTACTTTTGATCCGCCTTGGAGCAAAGATTTAATGAGCGAAGAAGCAAAATTAGAATTAGGAATGCTTTAAAAGTTTTCAGTTTTCAGTCGCAGTATCCAGTATTTAACTTTGCGGCTAAAACTAAAGAATAAAAAATGCTTTAAAAAAGTATACAGTCAGCAGTCGCAGTTTTCAGTCTCAACTCACAGCATTTCACTGTGACTGAAAACTGCGACTGAAAACTAATAACCATGGAAGAAATCGTTAATAAAGTTGCCAATAGCGCATTAGAAGTTTTTGATCTTGAAGATTATTATCCAAAAGGAGTTCGTGTGCAAATTGATATTTCGCAATGGCTTTTGGAAGGTTTTTTGTTGAAAGAAAAAGACTTTAGAGAGCACTTAAAAAACCACGATTGGTCACAATATCAGGATCAATATGTGGCTGTAAATTGCAGTACAGATGCTATTGTACCGGCTTGGGCATTAATTTTAGTTGCTGTCCAATTGGCACCTTATGCAAAAAAAGTAGTTAATGGAACAATCGAAGATTTAGACGGAAGTTTATACGAAGAAATCTTAACACAACTCGATTACTCGGCATACAAAAACAAACCTGTTATTGTAAAAGGGTGTTCCAGAAAACCTGTCCCAATGCGTGCTTACATTTTGGCGACAACTTACTTGCAGCCTTTTGCAAGAAGTATTATGTACGGCGAAGCTTGTTCTGCGGTACCTTTATACAAAGAATCTAAGAAATAACTTTCTTTCAGAGCCAATAACTCCGAACCTTTTCTCGGTTTTTAGTATATTTGTTAATACACTTAAACTTAAAACCCATGAGAAAGCTAGCTTTATTACTCTTTATTTTAGCAAACTTTACTTTTGTTCAAGCCCAAAATTCAGAAAAAGAATTAATTCAGAATACTGAGAAAGCGATAAAAAAAATAAATGATACTATCGAAGGAGAAGGCTGGAAAGCAAAAGGAACAGTTTCTCTTTTATTAAATCAATCAAGCTTTAATAACTGGATTGCCGGAGGTGAAGATAGCTTTTCGGGAACTTTAGGAATCAATTACGATTTTAATTACAAAAAAGACGACCTTACATGGGACAATAAAGTTTTAGCCTATTACGGACTTTTGCAAACTAAAAATGCTGACTTCGAAAAGAAAACTGATGACCGTTTAGAATTCAACTCAATAGTAGGAAAAAGGGCTTTTGGACAATGGTATTACTCTTACTTTCTGAATTTCAGAACTCAATTTTCAACAGGTTACTTATATGGCAAAGATGTAAACGGAAAAGAAATCAGAACTGAAAACACCAAATTCATGTCTCCTGGTTATCTTACTACAGGTCCAGGTATTTACTGGACAAAAGATGATAATCTCAAAATAAACTTTGCACCTTTAACTTCAAAATTCACTTTTGTTGACAGCGCTTATACCTCAGGAATCGATCAGACTACTGGTTTACCTTATGTTAGTGGTGATTATTTTGGAGTAGATGCTAACAAAAGCATGCGTTACGAATTAGGTTTCTATACCTCAGTTTATTACAAATTAGCCCTAATGACCAACGTAACTGCTGAAAATACTTTGAACTTATATTCTAATTATTTACAAGATCCACAAAACATAGACATCAATTATTCATTAAATATAATCATGAAAGTAAACAGATTTTTATCTGCCAATTTATCCTTCCAGACTATTTATGATGATAACGCCTTTCAGGGTTTCCAAACCAGAGAAGTTTTTGGTTTAGGAATTAATTTCGGATTTTAATTTGAAATCACAAACCGTTTAATTTTACCGCAAAGAGCGCCAAGATTTTTTTAAGTTAGGTTTTTATATAAATACAAAGTTCGCAAAGCAATATATAGATTTAGCTTTGCGAACTTTGTATTTTGTGAAGATACTTTAATATAATCTTGGCGCTCTTTGCGGTAAATTAATTTATTCCTCTTCCTCTTTTTCGATTGCATCCTTATAATCAGGATACAAGAATTTATTGTACGGGAATCTGGTAATATGAATCTGGCGAACAGCTTCGTAAACCCTTTCTCTAAACTCCTCAAAATTTTCTTTATTTGTAGCCGAAATAAACAACGCTTTTTCTTCTCCTAAACGATGCATCCAGGTTGTTTTCCACTCATCAAGAGTATAATGTCTTGGCGTTTTTTCTGTCATCAAATCATCCTCATCGATCGTCAAATGTTTATAAGCATCAATTTTATTAAAAACCATTATAACTGGTTTCTCATGTGCTTTTATATCATGCAGAGTCTGATTTACAGATTCGATATGATCCTCAAAATCAGGATGTGAAATATCTACAATGTGCAGCAATAAATCGGCTTCACGAACCTCATCCAGCGTGCTTTTAAAAGAATCAACCAATTGTGTTGGCAATTTTCTAATAAAACCTACAGTGTCTGAAAGCAAAAATGGCAAGTTTTTGATAACCACTTTTCGAACCGTTGTATCAAGAGTTGCAAATAATTTATTCTCAACAAAAACATCACTTTTACCTACTGCATTCATCAAAGTCGATTTACCAACATTGGTATATCCAACAAGAGCAACACGAACCATTGCACCGCGATTGCTACGCTGAACTCCCATTTGTTTGTCGATCGTTTTGATTTTATCCTTCAGCAACGAGATTCTGTCACGTACAATACGTCTATCGGTTTCGATCTCTGTTTCTCCCGGACCACGCATACCAATACCTCCTTTTTGACGTTCAAGGTGCGTCCATAAACCGGAAAGTCTTGGCAATAAATAGATACATTGTGCCAATTCTACCTGAGTTCGTGCATACGACGTTTCAGCTCTTTGCGCAAAAATATCCAAAATTAAATTTGTTCTGTCTAAGATTTTGCAATCAATAATTCTCGAAATATTTTTTTGCTGAGATGGTGACAATTCATCATCAAAAATTAAAGTCGATATCTCATTTTCTTTTACAAAAAGATTGATTTCATCTATTTTCCCCGTTCCTACAAAGGTCTTCGGGTTTGGACGTTCCATTTTTTGAGTAAAGCGTTTTATAACTTCACCTCCTGCGGTGAAAGTTAAAAACTCCAGTTCATCCAGATATTCGTTAAGTTTTTCCTCACTTTGATTTTGAGTTACAATACCAACAATGGCAGTTCTTTCAAAATTTATAACTTCTTTTTCTAACATAGCTTTGAATAAGGTGCAAATTTAATGATTTGTAAGGTACTAACACTTATAGAATTTCTTTTTTAAGTTCTTATTAGCAATTTATCATATTGCCTAAAAACAGAAACCATCTAAAAATTAAAAATATCAAGAACTTAATCTCAATAAAAATTTAATTTTTAAATGGTTCTTAAATAAATTAAAAACAAAAATTTATTCGTAGATAAATGTTTTTTCCGTTTTTACGATTCCGTTTTCCTCAATTTGAGAACATGAGATTGGGAAATTTAATTTGTTGTATTTGTATTTTCTACTTACACCAACTAAAACAGTAGATGACGGACTAAAGTTTACTTCGTTATTATAAGAGATCGCTTCAAAGCTAAATTCGTCTTCATGATAAGAAATCATTGGCACAATTACTTTATAGTTATCACCAAAAAGACTTTGAACGATTAACTGATCTACAGATTTTTTATCATCAAAAGTATAGGTTTTAGAAATTTTATCTCCAACAAGACCTTTATGTTTCACAACATTATCATTGGTATAAACATATTCGATTTTACCAATAATTGCTTTGTTTCTATCGCGTGAAGTACGTCTTACGATAATACCGTTTTCAATTATATATTCGATGTCATCAACTAAATCCTGATGGTTTGTACTTTTTTTAGTAGTTACTTTTACTCTTGCGCCTTCATAAAAAAAAGTTACAACTTTAGTAATATAATCAGGGCCTTCCTGGTATTTTTTGACAAATTTTGTGATGTTGTTATCTGCATTATAAGTGTAATTTACAACTTCTTTCCAATCACTTCCTACTTTGTCTTTTACGGTCATATCCAACAGTCCTTTAGGATTGTAAAAAAAATGCTGAATAACATCTGAAGTGGTAATGGTCTGAATTTTTCCGTCTTTAAACAAAACCGTTTTATTAACGATTTCACCATCTTTAGAATTTTGATAATTTGTTTTGACAATGTTGATTTGTTTTAATCGAACAGGTGCTGTGTCTTCGTTCTGACTGTGCAGCAAGCATGGAAAAACCATCATCATGATGGCGATAAAGTAGGTTTTCATGTAGTATTTGTATTAGTTTGGGATGACCAAAATACAAAATTCTATCAAATTTTAACAGTTTAAATCTCAAAAATAGTACGCTGTTAAATTATTGTCTGAAAATCAATATATTAAATATATTTTTAAAGATAACCCAACCTACTTTTCGCCAAAAATTCTAACATCATCAACCATAAAAGCACCATTAAGGGTTTTATCCTTACCAGATCCGATGTATTTAAACGCAATATGAATATTTCCTGAATAAAAAGACAAATCAATTCCGCCGGAACTAATAAACTGTCGGGAAGGCGTTGACAACGAAGGAAAATTCGCTTCTAATTTTGTCCAGGTTGCTTTGGTGATATTTGATCCGTCAAAATTTGTTGATATATAAACTTCTAAAGCGTTCAACGGAGAATCAGTTTTTAAATCATGTTGTGCACTTCTAAATGACAAAACTGAATTTTTGTAACCCGTCGTATTGATTTTTGGAGTTACTAACCATGCGATATTTTCAGCAGCAGTTGTACTTGTTGTATTAAACTCTGCATAACCATTTCCGGCATACAACATACTTTTCCATAATTTTGAAGCTTTTTGTACAATATTACTCCAACCCGGTAAAACAAAATTTACATTGTTTTTTACCGATTGAAAATCTTCCGAAAAAAATGGAACATTTCTTTTTCCGTTCATTACTACATCCTTTTCTGATCTGATCATCAGTTGATAATCTGATCCAAATTTTGTCAATATGCCTCTAATTTTTCCGTTACCTTCAGGCACAAAATGATCTGCAAAACTGGCATAACTACTTGTTCTAAAAATAATCTGATTGCCTGTTTTGTCTCTTAAATTCCAATTTGTAGAACCGCCTATATTATTTGATTCTTCAAAATAATGGCGACCGATTGCAGCTTCTGTAAACTGCACATTTGTTAACTCTATTAATGTATTGAGCTTATTATCGTTCAACGCTTCTTCAACAGAAACCGACTGAACTAGATGGCTTTCATCAATAACTGCACAGGAAGCGTTTAGTACATTTTTATAATCATTTTGCGAAACTCTGCCAATTGTTGGATCTCCGGAATTACTTACGTACAAACTTCCAACGCGCAAACCTCCGAAATATAAATCTGTAAATTGATTTTTAAGTTTTATATATACCTTATTTCCAACACGAAAATCTATATAAGAGTTTGAGACATCAACCGGAATACTAAATCCTATTGCAGGTATTTTATCCGTTGCCAAAGTTTGAAAAGAAATTGCCTTGAAAAAATTTCCTTCTTCATCACTCGATACTACATAAGCTTCAATTACATCATTATAATTGTATTGTTTGGGAACTGAACCTGAAATATCCTTAACTTTTTGAACGGTTTGATTTACTGTTAAATCAGGTTGTGTACAAGACAATTTAGGAATTTCGACTTCATTGTTACAACTACAAAACAAGACGAATAATGACGTAAAAAATGAAATCAAAAAGCTATTTTTCATTACAAATGTGTTTTTTAAATTTTATAAACTGACAGTTAAATTCACGAAATAAGTTCGCCCGTATCCGTAAAAATATTTAAGCCCAAATGATGGCGTTCCACTCGAAACATCTTGGCTAAGCGCCCTAAAATTGGCATTTCGGGCTTGCTCAAAACCACCCGTTTTATACGTTACATCGAGAACATTATTTACACTCGCAAAAAGCCCGATATATTTACGTGAAATTCTCCATGATTTGCCTCCTGAAATGTTCAATAACGAAATTGGGTCAAATTTTTCTTGTTTTAATAAAATTGCTGCTCGCTCTTCTGTGGCTTCAGGAAAGACGAGACCGCTTATTGAGTTCTTATAAAAACGTGCCGTTCGGGCTATAGGTGAAACATCGATATAACTTTCGGTCAAATAATTAATATTTGCTGCCAACCACCAATATTTTGGATCTCTATACTCCAGTCCAAATGAATAGGCTTGTTGCGGCATGCCCGGTTGTTTGTAATTTTTAAGATAGGATTCTCCAAAATCAAAAGTTGTTTGTGCATCTCCTTTGGCTGCATTTGCGTCGTTTGTTATTGAAACATTAGGATTGCTATTGTAGGTATAATTGCCATAAGCAGCAGACAACGTTGTCTTTAATGTTAATGAAATTTGATATTCAAAACTGAGTTCCAGTCCAATATTCTTTTTGTCCAAATGGGTTAAAGTCTGACTAACAAAAGCGTCCGTACTATTGTAACTTGCTCCTCTGTCAAAAATTCCTTCTGCATAAAAAAAGGAAGTTTTGGTGGTATTTTTTATTAAAGTGTAATATCCTGTAAAACGCATTTTAAGCCTCGGCGAATGATATACATAATTTCCTTCGGCACTGCTGATATTTTCATTTTCAATTCCGTCAACAACTGAATTATTCAAACGCGAATTTGAAAATGTATTTCGAAGTGATGGAGCTCTCGTAAGATGCATTCCGTTAAAAAACAACCACTGTTTCCCCGAAATCTTATAAGTAAACCCACCTTTGAAACCAAAATTTTCAAAATTCACTTTTTGGCTCTTACCTAAAGAAGATGTCGGGTAAATTCCGTTTTGATACAATCCTTCTCTTTGATAATCTGAAACAGAATAAGATTGTGCTAAATAGAAATCAACTTTTTTATAGCTGAATTTGAATTGTGTAAAAGCATCAATTGTTGTGGCTATAAAATTGTAATTATAACCATAAATATCCCCTTCTTTAACATTCCGATTTGGGTTTTGCAAATCTGACTGTGCCTCGTTTCCAGTATAAAAAGCATCAATATCTTCAAAATATTGCCCACCAAGTAAATCTAAAAGATATTGAAACTGATGTGATTTTAGGTTTCTAAATGTAATTCCGCCATCAAAAGCACTATTTTCAGAAAGCTGTATATTTAAGTTTGAATTTGCTGCAAACACCTTATCATCCGTTCGATCTTCATACAAAACATAATGACTTTGTGAAGTTTCATAACCTGTAATCATTCCATCAGAATTTCTAACTGGTCTTTGATTTGCCTGATACATGGCTTCCCAATCTATTTGAGGCTTTTCAAGAAATAACATTTTACTTTTTTCGGCATTTTCATAATCTGGCGTGAACTCTCCTGAAAATTCTCCATTGTCTTTTCCGTAAAGTGAACTATAATAACTAGGCAATTTTCGATAATAAACAGGATCGGGACTATTTACTCTTTGATAATCTATATTGCTGTTTCCTACTTTTCCAAACTGATACATTACGCTCGAATTAAGATTTGTTTTTTCATCAATCTTAAAATAATGATTGAGCATGAGTAATGGTTCTTCGAGATTTTTGACTCTGGCGTTTCGTTTTTCTCCATTCTGAAAACCCCAATACGAATTGTATTTTTCGCTTGTTAATTGTGTTACTTCATTTATATTAGCCGAGTTTTTTGCACGTGTACTTGGCGTATAAAATCCAGTAAAATTTAAAGATTGCCTCTTATTTAATTTCTTTTCTACACTTATAAAAAAGGATTCTGCATCAAAACTTGTCCCTTCAAAGTAACCTTCTCCTGACCAGCGTTTTCCTGCCGAAACTGCAAATGCCCAACCGGAAACATTCATTCCTGAAGCATAGGTGCCTATTGCTCTTAAATTATAGGCAGTATTGCTTCCCGAAAAGGTAAGTTGTGTGCCTTTTCTATACATTGAAGCTCGCGTAAATATTTGCTGCGTTCCTAAAATACCTCCAAATGTATAGTCTGAAGCTGCTGCTCCTGCTGAAAATTCCTGATTTCTAAGCACGTTATTTAAACCTCCCCAATTGCTCCATTGTGGTCTTCCGTCATAGATTTTGTTCATCACCATGCCGTTAAGCATCATGGTTCCGTTTTCGCTGTCTAAACCACGAACCCTAAATCGGGCTTGACCCCAATTGAACGCCGAAGCCTGCATAAAAGCATCTTTTGATGATTGTAGTAAACCGGAAGTCATTTCAGACGAACTGCTATCATCTGATAAATCACTTTCTAACAAAGAAATTAAAGCTGCCGGCGTTTCATCTGAAAACCGCTCTTCTAATTGAAGTATTCCGAGATTTACCAGTCCTCCAAAATTTGATTGCACTTTTAAAAGCAAATCATTATATCCCTGACTGCGCAACAAAAGCAACTGCTCTCCTTTAATTGCAGAATGTAACCCGAATTTTCCGTTTTTGGTTGTGAGTTGTGTTATCGTAGAATTTTGAATACTTACAACAACATTTTCTAAAGGATTTTGCGTCTTTGCATCAATCACTATTCCTAAGAAAATAGTTTCTTGTTGTGCAAAAACAACTTTAAAAGACAATAAAATAAAAAGCAACATGTATTTTTTTCCCATGGAAATTCCAACTTATTTTGATAAATAGTTTTCAGATTAAAATTGCTTTGGTTCTCAAAACATTTTTAATTCTTATATCAAAAGATAAAATTGGTCTCTGGAAAAGAGTTGATAAAGTTCAAATATAGATAAAAACTCAATACATAAGTTATTTCTTATTAATTAAATTTTAAAAAGAAAATAATAATGCAGTTTTTTAGCAGGTAAATTAGTTCCCATAAAGTTTTGTTTCCGAAATATCTAACCTTTACAATTTCGACAAACAGTACGTTTAAAAAACTATACAGTTCTAATTTTAGAAACCATAAAGGCAATCAGAACACCAAAGATTCCGATAAATGCAAATGAAAATTGAAGTCCAAAAGTTTCAGCAATATGACCAATAACAGGTGGTCCCATTAAAAAACCAAGAAAACTTACGCTTGAAACTATAGTTAAAGCTTCGCCTGGTGGAACAGTCGGATTTTTTCCTGCCATACTATAAACGGTAGGAACAATTGTAGCAACTCCCAAACCAACTGCCATAAAAGCTATGGTACAGGGAATAATATAGGGAAGAAAAACTGCTGTAAAAAGTCCGGCAGAAATCATGATTCCGCTAATTTGCATCACACGTTCACGACCAAATTTATTAATTAGTCCGTCTCCTAAAAACCTTCCGCTCGCCATCATAATCATGAACGAAGTATATCCTAAAATCACTAACGGTCCGGGAGCTTTTACGATGTCTTTAAAGTAAACTCCACTCCAGTCAAACATTACTCCCTCGCTTGCCATACTGCAAAAACCAATTACGCCAAGCCATATTAAAGTACTGTCAGGTTTTACAAATAATTTTTTCTTTTCAGAAGTTTTATGCTTAATTTTTTCTTTGGCTTTTACCAAAAATTGAAAATTGAAAGCAATCATTAAAAGGACAATTCCGCCAACAATTAGAAAATGATGAAACGGCGTGAGGTTTAAAGCTAACATTCCTAAACCTACTAAAGCACCTGTGAATCCGGCAAAACTCCACATTCCGTGAAAAGATGACATGATGGTTTTTCTAAAAAGAACTTCAGTATAAACGCCTTGTGTGTTTACGGCAATATTGGCTAGATTTCCGAATAATCCAAACAGAAATAGACCCACCGATAATTGCAAAGCTGTTGTTGCCAAACCTAAATTTGCAAGACACAGAACATACATTACTAAGGAAAAAATTAAAATGCGATGACTTCCAAATTTAGTTACCATTTTTCCTGAAAAAGGCATAATTACCAATTGCCCCATTGGAAGCGCAAAAAGTATTGAACCTAAATCTCCTTCGGTTAAATGCAGTGCTGTTTTAATATCCGGAATTCTACTTGCCCAGGTTGCAAAACTTAAACCCATTCCGAAATAAAACATCCCGACAGCAAAGCGAATTCGGTTTAAATAAGAGGCTTTTGCTTCTCTATAAACTTTCTTGATTTTTCCTTTGGTTTGAAATAATGATAATGGATTGAAATTTATCAAAGTGATGTATTTTTAATTTAATACCATAAAAGTACTAAAAAGCAATTTTATAGACTGTAAAACCCCACTAGTTCCTGAATTTATAACGTTGTATGTTTATAAATTATGTTTTTTGGCCCACTGATTTGACGGATTAAACGGATTAACGCAGGTTTTTTCTTTTGAAATGACAATCTCTAAGCATATCTATTTACATAAAAAAGACGCACTGCTGTGCGTCTCTACGTTATAAACAATAAATTTATATTTTTCTGCCACAGATTGCCCGGATTAACAAAATAAAAAACCTGCGTTAATCCGTTTAATCCGTACAATCCGTGGGCAATTATTCTACAAATTAATTACTTTTTGCTGAGCATTACTGGCGATTGCTGCTTCGATAATCTGCATCACTTTTACACCGTCTTGTGCCGCAACTGGTTCAACTTTATTATTTATAATGGAATCATAAACACCATCAAAAAATGAAAAATAATTTCCTTGAAGTGTTGGCACTTTTTCACGAACTACTTTTTCGCCGATTTCTGTGTGTAATAGTCCCTGTAAATCTGCTGATTCTGTTCCCCACGATTCTAAATTTGGCTTTTTACCCAGTTTCAATTCATCTTCCTGGACATCTCCACGAGGTTTTAAAAAAGATCCTTTTTTTCCGTGGATCGTGTACGCAGGATTTGCTTCTCTGACAAAGAAACCAGCTTTTAGTCGTACTCTGAAATTTTCGTAAATCAACAATAAATCAATCCAGTCATCAACTAAGGAATTTTCTCTGGTGTAGCGAATGTCTCCAAAAACCGATTTTGGCGAACCAAACAAACATACTGCCTGATCGATTAAATGCGGACCTAAATCTTTTAGGATTCCGGCTCCGTCATTTACGGTTTCTTTATGTGCTTTTGCGCTCAATAAAGGATTGTATCTGTCAAAGTGAAATTCGGCTTCGACTAAATCTCCCAAAACGCCTTCTTTTATTATTTTTTGAACGGTTTTAAAATCGCTGTCCCATCTTCTGTTTTGAAAAACGGCTAATTTTAATCCTTTCTCTTTTGCAATTGCAGCTAATTCTTCAGCTTCAGCTACGGTTGTTGTAAATGCTTTTTCGACAACGGCATGTTTTCCTGCCAAAAGCACTTTTTTGGCATATTCATAATGTGTTCCAACTGGTGTATTTACGATTACCAGGTCTACATCATCTGTTAATAATTCTTCGATTGAAGGATAACTTTTTACTGTTGGATAATCTTCCTGAATTAGTTTTTTGCTTCGTTCCCAAGAACCCAATAATTCAAATCCCGGATGAATATCTAAAAATGGAGCGTGAAAAACTTTCCCTGACATTCCGTATGATAATAGTGCTGTTTTTATTTTTTGCATTTTGTATGGTATTTAGTTTTTTGCCACAGATTGCACAGATTAAAATGATTTTTTTTAATAAAAGTTTGCCACGAATTTCACAAATTTTCACTAATTGTATTAGGTTCAAAATTTTAAAATTGAATTAAAATTCGTGTAGATTTGTAAAATTTGTGGCAGAGAAAAATCCTTTTAATCGTGGACAATAAATTATTTAAATCTTAGCTCTTTCGTATTGTTTAGGCCATTGAATATCTTCGTTTAATTCTTTTGCGAAGTCTAACGGTAAATTTGGATTTCTTAGTGATTCTCTAGCAAACAGAATTAAATCGGCCTGACCGTTTTCTAAAATTTCTTCGGCTTGTTTAGCTTTTGTGATCAAACCAACTGCGCCTGTTAAAATTTGCGCATCTTTTTTGATTTTTTCTGCAAAAGGAACCTGATAATTTGGCTGCAACGGAATTTGTTGATGCGAGACCAATCCACCTGATGAAACATCAATTAAATCCACTCCTTTTTCTTTTAAGATAGCCGAGAATTTTACGGATTCTTCAGGATTCCATCCGTTTTCTGCCCAGTCTGTTGCAGAGATTCTAACGAATAAAGGCAAATTTGACGGCCATTCGGTTTGAACTGCTTCCAGAATTTCTAAAGCAAAACGGATTCGGTTTTCGAAACTTCCTCCATACTCATCCTTTCTTATATTAGTTAATGGCGATAAAAATTGGTGCAGTAAATAACCATGCGCTCCATGAATTTCCAATACTTGATAACCGGCTTCGACAGCTCTTTTTGTTGCTGCTTTAAAATCAGAAATCACTTTTTGGATTCCCTTTTGGTCTAAAGCTTCCGGAAGAAATGGTTCATCTTCATGATACGGAATCTCACTTGCAGAAACCGTTTGCCATCCGCCTTGAGCGAAATCTATTTTTTTATTACCCAACCAAGGAGAAGAGACACTTGCTTTTCGACCGGCATGCGCCAACTGAATTCCCGGAATAGCATTTTGTGAAACGATAAATTCGTTGATTGTTTTTAGCTTTTGAATGTGCTCATCTTTCCAGATTCCAAGATCAGAAGACGAAATTCTGGCTTCGGGAGAAACGGCTGTTGCTTCCTGAATGATTAAACCTACTCCGCCGCTGGCACGACTGCCAAGATGAACCAAATGCCAATCATTTGCAAATCCGTTAATTGCCGAATATTGACACATGGGCGAAATAACGATTCTGTTTTTTAAAGTAATATTTTTTATGGAGAGTGGAGAAAATAATAATGAAGCCATGTTTGTAACTTTTAATAGTTTTAGGCTACCTATAAGGTAGGATAGCCTTTAAAAAAGTAAAGTTACTGCATCTTCATAAAAGTAGAAATCTAAATGTTTATTAATTAACAAACATTTAAAACCTTATATAGTATATTGCGCTATCAAATTAAAAATAGAAACGTTACTTTTGTGCGTTAAATACGAACTAAAAATACAAAATGGATATAGTTATCAAACTCTCTCAATTTCTATTGAGTTTATCTTTACTTATTATTCTTCACGAATTAGGGCATTTTATCCCTGCAAAATTATTTAAAACAAGAGTCGAAAAATTTTACTTATTTTTTGATGTTAAATATTCTCTATTAAAAAAGAAAATTGGCGAAACTGAATACGGAATCGGATGGTTACCACTTGGAGGTTATGTAAAAATCTCCGGAATGATCGACGAAAGTATGGACAAGGAACAAATGGCTTTGCCTCCACAACCTTGGGAATTTCGTTCTAAACCAGCCTGGCAGCGTTTGATTATTATGTTAGGTGGAGTTACTGTAAACTTTATTTTGGCATTTATCATTTATATTGGGATGGCATTTGCTTATGGCGATACTTATATTGCAAATTCTGACTTAAAAGATGGTGTTTACATTGAAAATCCTGTTATGCTTAAAACGGGTTTTAAAACTGGAGACAAACTTGTATCTATAGACGGAAAGAAGGTTGAGAATTATGACAATAGTTTAAACATGAATATTATCATGGCTAAACAAGTCTTGATTGAAAGAAACGGACAGCAACAAACCATCACTATTCCAAAAGATTTTGTTGATCAGTTGTCTAAACATGAAAAGGGCTTATTAGTTAGCATTCGTGTTCCATTTGCAATTGGAAAAGTTACGGACGAATCTCCTAATCAAAATTTAAAAGCTAAAGATTTGATTCTTTCTCTTAATGGAGAAAAAATAAAATATTTTGACGAAGCAAAAACAATTTTAGATATTAATAAAGGAAAAACAATTCCTGCGGTTGTTTTGCGTGATTTAAAAGAAACACCTATCACAGTTAAAGTTTCAGACAAAGGTACTTTAGGAGTAATGGCTGGTGGTTTAGATATGAAATCATTAGAAAAACTAGGATATTATAAAATCAGCACTAAAAACTACAGCTTCTTTGAATCAATTCCGGTTGGATTAGAAAAAGGTAAGGATCAATTAGTAGGTTACGGAAAACAGCTTAAAATGATTTTTAATCCTGAAACTAAGGCTTACAAACAAGTAGGTGGTTTTGCGGCTATTTTCAATATTTTTCCTAATACCTGGAGCTGGGAAACATTCTGGTCAATCACTGCTTTATTGTCAATTATGCTTGGAGTTATGAATTTATTGCCAATTCCTGCTCTTGATGGTGGTCATGTGATGTTTTTATTATACGAAATTATTAGTGGCAGAAAACCGAGTGATAAATTCCTTGAAAATGCCCAAATGGTTGGCTTCGTACTACTTATCGCATTACTTTTGTTTGCTAACGGGAACGATATTTACAAGGCAATTGTAGGCAAGTAAAAATATTTAATAAAAAGTGTGAAAATATTTTTGAGAAACTAAAAAATCGATTATATTTGCACTCGCTAAAAAGAGCAACAACTTCCTCCTTAGCTCAGTTGGTTAGAGCATCTGACTGTTAATCAGAGGGTCCTTGGTTCGAGCCCAAGAGGGGGAGCAACTTTTTTTAGCAAACATATTTACCTTTAAGGTGATTCCTCCTTAGCTCAGTTGGTTAGAGCATCTGACTGTTAATCAGAGGGTCCTTGGTTCGAGCCCAAGAGGGGGAGCAGGAATAAGAAACTTTACAGAAATGTAAAGTTTTTTTTTGCTCTAAAGTCAAGTAAATTCAATACTTAAAAATCCTTCATAGAAAGCGTGTTTGTAATTTCATTTTACAATTGATACCGAAATACCATTTAAAAGGTAACATATTAGGTAACACTTTTTCTGCAAAAGGTAACACTTTTAATACTGCACCTAATTGTATGTCTGACTTAAACCCAAAAGCCATGACAACAGACAATTTCAACATCTTATTTGTGCAAGCAAAAAACAGGATGAACAAAAAAAATCAATCTCCTTTATTTTGTAGAATTACATTAAATGGAGAACGAAAACAATTTAGTACGGGCATACAAATAGAAATCGATTGTTGGGATGCCAAACAACAACTAATAAAAAAGTCACATGAATCTACAATCCTTTATAATTCTCAATTAGATAAAATCAAGTCAAAGATAGATAGAGTCTATATGATTTTAAAACTAGAAGAAAAACCATTTACAATAGAGGATATTTACGATAAGTTTTTAGGAAAGGAGGTTAAAAAAAGTGAACATATTCTATCCTATTATAAATTATATCTTATCAAAATCAAAAAGCTTGTTGGTATCGAAATTAAAGAGAACACCTATAATAAGTTCGTCTATGTTAGCAAACATCTAGAAGAATTTATAAAATGGAAATTTAAGAAATCAGATTATCCACTTAATGAACTAACCCAACAATTTCTAGACGATTTTGATTATTATTTAAAGACTAAAAAAAAACAAAAACAAATTACCATAAATAAAACAATTCAAAGACTTCGAACTCCTATTAAACTTGCAATTTCAGAAGGATATTTAGATAGAGATCCTTTTATTCTTTATAGAGCAAAAACAGTTAGAAAGACTTTTATTTTTTTAACCGTAGAAGAACTTAAAATTTTAGAAGAATCAACAATGCGTCAAAGAAGATTAAAATTTGTTCAGGACTTATTTATATTTTGTTGCTATACAGGTTTGGCATACTCTGAGATGTCAAATCTAGAAAAAAAACATATTCAGATTGGATTTGACGACATTAATTGGATAAAAATGAAACGTGAGAAAACTCAACGTGAAATTTCAATACCAATTCTACCAAAAGCGCAAGAGATAATAAATAAGTATTCCTCAAAAGAACAAAAAATATTTCCTCATATAAGTAATCAGAAATTCAATTCTTATTTAAAAGAAATTTCAGCAATAGCCGGAATTGAAAAAAGCCTAACACATCATATTGCCCGAAAGACATTTGCGTCAACAATCCTTCTTTTTAATGATGTTCCTATGGAAGTTGTATCTGAATTACTAGGCCATTCAAGCATGGTGACTACACAAGAAAGCTATGCAAAAGTAGTTCAACGAAAAGTCAGTGATGAGATGAAAAAGTTAAAAAATAAAATAGGATAATATTTTAAGAAATGAGTTTAAATCTTTAGACTCATTTCTTATCCAAAATATTTATTCCTTCAAAAATTTGATTTACATCGATATCAAGAGCAAAACAAAATCTTAATAATAAATCAACAGTCATTCTTTGTTCATTTCTAAAAACTCTTCGTACTGTAGTTTCTGAACATAATGCAACTCTTGCAAACTCAGATTTATTTCCATCAAATTTCACAAGGAATTCTTTGTATATCCTTTTTACTAATTCAACTTCTATTTGCTCTAAATGCTTCTGCATTGAACAAAGAAAACAAACAGCTAAATCAAAATTCTTTCCGAAGCTCGACTTATAAGTCGAAAATTAACTTAGATTTGTATGATAGCATGTAATATAAAATTAACAAACCAATAAATTAGATTATTATGAAACTTAAAAACATTACTATTGGACTAACTTTCTTATCCCTTTTTTTGCTAAACTCTTGTAACTCTGATAATGATTCAAAACCTACTAATTCTAATACAAATCTAATTATAGGAAAATGGACTTGGCAGGAACCTTCAGCAAAATGCCCATCATATAGAGAATTTAAAATAAACAAGACACTTACTTATATGCAGTTTGACGGAAACTGTAAAGTACTAATAGATAATCTGACATATGAATTGGTGGGTGATAAAATAAAAATCGGTTCTGATGAAGATGAAACAGAAACAATTATAGAATTAACTGACAAAATTATGACTATTACTTTTGTTAGTTATAATGGCATTCAAAAAAGGACATATCATAAAATTCCTTAATTTAAATTTTAGGTAATGAAAAAAGAGCAAATCTATAAGTAAAAGCACTCCTAAAAAATAAATATTATGTTTAACGCACTAACCAAAATAAAAGAATACTCAAAACTTGGACATTCAATGAATTCCGTTTCTATTATGTTAGCAACTTTAAAAAAAACATATGAAAACAGGGGCGAGAATGAAACCTTTGGAGAAAATTTATATGTAATTGCATATGTTGCCAGAAAAGGAATTCTAGATAGGATCGATGAGTACAATTGGAGTATGGAAGGATCAATTTTAATTCCGTCAATTAACCAAAAAAACATTTCCTTATTTGAAGCTTTCACTAAAACCGTATCACACCTAAAAGCAATTTCATCTGAATTAAACTTTGCAAATGAAGTGGAAAGTATTCTTAACAAAGAACAAGGTTATTATAAATTTGAAGATATTTTGTCAATAGAAGATTTAAAGCAACTTGATGCGCTTATCCAAAAATAATTTGTTATACCATATTATTGATTAAACAAAGAAAGTCTCCTTGCAATTTTCTCAGAAATTTTTTTTTCAAAATTTTTTTCAAGTGAATACGTGAAATAACCCAATTGCATGGCCGTACTCTTCTCCAATTTTGGGCTATACCTCGGGTTGAAAAGTTGAATTGACGTTCTTACACTATTTCAGCCCTTGGAGACTACCCATAATGTTTAATCTTAATAAATAAAAACTATGGTTCAAGTTATTGGTTACGAATTAGTAGAAAAAGAAAACGGTGATGACTTCTTATTATTAATATTACAAGGAGGTATAGAAGCTGTTAAAAGTGAAACAACAGGTAAAATGTATTTTACAGCCCGTACAGTGAAAGTTCCTGCAACTTTTGATGAAGATACTTGTAAAAGCATTATTGGAAGTCAATTCGAAGGTACAATTATGAAAGTTCCTACTGATTCTTATTCATATATGATTAAAGAAACCGGAGAAGAGATTGTACTTAAACATCGTTATGAATATGTAACTGATACAGATGCAATTCTTAAGGAACAAATAATTAATGATGAATTAGTGTACTAAGAAATAAAAAGCACAAAACGAAGGTCTTCTCAAAAAGGGAGGCCTTTTTTTATGATATCCACTGAGTACTTAAAACAAATTTTACAATTAAAAAAGAATATTAACTAAAAAATCCAACAAATGAATTTAATATCAAATAATATAGATTATCAAATTATTGATGAAAGTGAAATTATCCAATTCCCTAGAAGAAATTTTATCGAAGCAAATACAATAGAGGTTTCATTAGAACATCTAAAAAATGATTGCATTGTACCTGTATTTGCAAAAGACAATGAATGTACAATAAGCCATTACGAATTTATTAATAGTACTTTAGAAGTAGTAGAGGACGTCTTGAATTATCAAGGCATCTTAAAGCCTGATATCAGAGCTTCTCATGTTATCAAGGGCAGAACTCCAAATGCAATTTTCAAGTCAGCAAAAGAGCTCTTAGAGGATGAAAAGACTATTTATTACGAGAGAATTGCCTTTGTAATAGAAATACCTGAAATAAGTGAAGTTATTAATGGGAACAGGATAAATCTCTCTATAGGAGGTGTACGAGCGTACAATCAAGAAAATCTTTTTAGTAAAAAATCCATTGAGAAATTTAAAATTTTTATTGGCTTTCAGAATACTGTATGTACAAATCTTTGTATATCGACAGATGGTCTAATTGACGACTTAAGAATTAGTTCTATTTTAGAATTAAAAGCAAAAATCTATGAGCTAATAAACACCTATAAAAAGAAAGAGCATCTTATGACTATGGAGCAGATGTTTAATTTTTCATTTACAGAAACTCAATTTGCTCATTTAATTGGGAAGATGAAGTTATTTCCATATTTAACCAAAGAGGAAAAGCATAAACTTTTTCCTCTGGCTATAAATGATACTCAGCTAAATATTGTTATTAAAGATTATCACAATGATACTTATTTTGCTAAAGCAGAGGATAACACAATTAATTTTTGGAATCTATACAATCTAATGACAGAAGCCAATAAGAGTACATATATTGACAGTAATTTAGAAAAAAATGTTAATGCGTACGAATTTGTAAATCACCTTGCAAAAAGCCTTAAAAATGATGAACCGAATTATTTCATCCATTAATATATTCATAGCTTTTATATGTGTAAATAGGGCTTAAATACACATATGAAAATAGCTGCAAAACACTTAAAAAATGACAAAAAAAGAGTTGGCAGAAGTGTTAAAACATAGTTCTCCAAGAGAAATTTATGTAATCACCCACTATAATTCACTAAAACGTCTGTTCTGTCCATTTTCAGTTCTTGTTTTAAAAGATATTGGAAACTTAAAAATAGGACAGACTGTTTTGGTTGATGAAGTAAAAGTTACACATGAATTAAAAACAGTTTATATAATCCAAAATCAAGCTTATTATTACAATTACTTTAATATTCTTGTATGAATGACAAATATCTAATTACAATTTACCAACATAATATTTTAAAGTATTATGTTGTGTAAACTGTAATTAAATCAAAAAAATGGGTTCAAATTTTAAAAAATACAGTTCAAAAAAATCATATAAAAGCTATTTAGTTTTTTTTGAAATCATGTTTTAGTTAGGGTTTAAATTGTAATCGCTTCAAGAATAGCTTATCTTTGTATCAAATTAAAAAAATGATGGTTCTCGTCATTTAGAAAACTCCAAACACTTTTATGGAGTCAAAAAATCCCACAAACTTATACTTCTGAATCTTTAACTTAAACAAATGTACGCCTATGAAATAATACGAATACAAAAATCCAACTTCAATTCTTGACTTAATTAAGTAGAATTGAAATACCTTATTTAATGTTAATTGAATAGAGGTAGGCTAAATCTCTGCCAAATGGAAGAAAGATGAATGAACGAGAAAATGAGAATTAATAAAGTTAAAAAGATGCTAGAACAATATTTAAATGAAAGATACACTTTCAAATTTAATGAAATCCTTAATAGAACATATTATTTGGATAATGAAACAAAAGGGGATTTTCTATTATTAAAAGATTATAAACTTAATTCTATAAAAAGAGAATTAAACAACGCTTCAATATCTGCAACTAAATCAGATTTAAAATGTTTGCTGGAATCTGATTATGTAATAAATCAAAATCCTTTTAAGGATTACTTCAATAGCCTTCCGAAATGGGATATGAAAAAAGATTACATATTAGAATTATGCAAGACAGTACAAACTACTAATCAAGAAGATTTTTATTGGGCATTTAAAAAATGGATAGTTGCAACGGTTGCTTGCTCTATATATGAGAATGTCACAAATCAAACTGTTCTAATCCTTACAGGTAAGCAAGGAATTGGAAAAACTTCTTGGTTTCAAAAATTGATGCCAAATGCATTAAAGGAATATTTCTACAGTGGAATTATCAATCCAAATAATAAAGACACTACATTATTAATGTCAGAGAAATTTTTAATTAATTTGGATGAATTAGCTTCTTTAAATAAGAAACAAATTGAAGCTTTTAAAGAAATGATTACAAAGAGCACTATTACAGAAAGAAGAGCATATGCTCATTTCACAGAGGATTATATTCGTAGAGCTTCATTTGTAGGAAGCTCCAATCATAATGAAATTTTAATGGATGTAACGGGTAACAGACGTTTTCTATGTTTTGAAGCTACCGAAATTGATTATGAGCATAAGATTAATATGGATTATGTCTATAGCCAAGCAGTTTATTTATTAAATAATAAAGAATTTATTTACCATTTTGACAAACAAGATGTTTTAAGATTAGAAGAAAATAATAAAATGTTTGTTCAATCTTCTGAAGAAGTAAATTGGATTGAAGAATTATTCAGTTTACCTCATAATGATGCTAATATTGAATATATGAATGCCACTGAAATCAAAGAATATATAAAGCTTCATAAAGGACAATATATTAATATTGATGTTCAGCAAATAGGCAAAATAATGACTTCTAAAAATTTTCAAACAAAAAAAATATCGGGAGGAAAGAAATACAAAGTAAACAAAAATAAAGGATAGGAAGAGCAAGGAGGGTAGGTATATCTAAACTCATTTTCACTTATATTGTTTAATATAATTAATGATTGTTTAATTGTATCTTTTTAAAAATATACCTACCCACCCACCTTTCTATTTTAAAATCAGACTAAAATGAAACAGATAGAAAAAAATAGCGGTATTATTTATAAAGTAATTAATACTAAAACTAATGAAATGTACATTGGTTCAACTACGAAATCAATAACGGAAAGAAAAAATGACCACTTACAAAAAGCAAATAATGGTAACGGTTTTAAATTTCACAATGCAATTAGTACTTATGGTATTGATTCTTTTAAATGGGAGCAAATTGACACAGCCATAAATAATAATGAATTAGCTTCTAAAGAAATTAAATATATTTCAGAATATGATGCTTTGGACAATGGTTATAACTCAGATAAAGGAGGAGGCATTAAAAAAACTGTATATAAATATAATTTAGATGGTTCTTTAAATGATACATTCCAAGACTTAACTTCTGCTTCAGTCACAATAGATGTTCGAAAACAAGACATTAGTAGGGCTTGTTGGAGTGTTAATAATACTTTAGGCGGCTTTTTATGGAGTTATGAATATAGAGAACCATTTGTTCCAAAATTTGATAATAGAAAAAAGCAAGTTATTCAATATAATGTAAATGGTAATGTTCTAGCTCGTTATATATCTGCCTCAGAAGCGTCAAGAAAAACAGCAATTTCAAAAACCTGTATTACTAGATGTTGTAGAGGAGAAAGAGAACAATCGGGAGGATTTCTTTGGAAATATATTTAAACTAAAGACGGTGTAAAACCGTCTTTTTTGTTGAATCTTTAATATTATTTAAACTGCACTTCATAAATCATAATATTAGAAATACCTTGTGTCGTTTCTCTAGAATATTTTTTTGAAAAAGGAAAAAGAATACTCACTGGATTCTTCAAGCATTCACAAACATAAAATAATGCAATTCCTAATGTTTGAGCTTTAGTGGAAAGTGGGCACAAATAAATATTTGTAATAACCTTTCTCTTCTCTTGTTTCTTAATATATTTACTTATCATTTCCGCCGTTACAAATGGGTCATTTGCAGGAGCAAGTATAATATTTTCATCATCAATAGAAAAATCTCCCGAAGAAACATCTTCTTCTGCTTCATGTACTTTTAAAACATTTTCTTGAAACATATCAGCTTTCAATGAAGGAAAACCCAAAATTTGCACCTTCTTTGCTTCAGGTTTAGCTTTTGCAATTCTTGATATCATTTGATGGTCATAACCAGATCCGATTATTAATATATCATTAGATGTATCTGGAACATTAGCCCCTAAACATCCTATTATAGCCCTAATTTCGATAAAATCTTCTGAAAAAAGTGTATTCTCTTTTTTAACATAATTTGAGGGTTCAGAATAAATAAATTCAATGTTTTCTATGCCCTTACTTTCTAAAAGACGAACTAAAAACACTAAATGAGGACGAATAAAGCCTGTTATGTCAATACATACTCGTTTGCGTGCATCAAAAAAAGATTTTGCAGCATTGTTATAATAATCAGTTATAATCTCTGATTCGTTCAAGTCTACTCTGGATGAATAGTCAAACACATTTCCTTTTAAACTTACAATTTCAAAACTATTAAATTCATATTCTGGAAATATAATCCAGTGCTTATCAGCGCTACTAACGTTGTCGAATACGAAATTTACTCTTTCTGATTCATTATATGCAGAAATAAATAAATCATGTGTAAAAGTTGTTGAAATCATCTTAGAATTAACATCTTCTAATTTAGATTTATATAAGTATGAATACTTCATTGTTAAATTTTATCAAATAGGGTTGGTGATGTGTTTTCAGTAAAAGGGGCATTGTACTTACTTTTTTCACTGTATAACATAGACTTAAATTCATTCTCATTATCAGGAGAGAATATAGATTTCATTTCTTTTGAATTTAAATCTACAATACCTCTTCTACTTATAGCTAGTTCCCATTCAACAGCTAATAGTCCGTTCAATTGATATGTGGAATACCTACTGTTTGTATTTTTATCACGGCGTTCACCAACTTCAATTATATAACTATATTGCTCTAAAAAATTAATTATTTTAGAAATCTCGGCTGGAACAAATTTAGATTTTATAGAAAAAGTAGAAATTGAACATTCTGGTGGAATATCAGAAAATCTTAATTCTCGCAAGTAATCACACAATCTTTCAATTGCGTCTTTAGCAATTGATCCATCATCACCAGGGATTCTAGCATCTTCAATAAACCATTTTGCAGTATCTCTAATTGCATTCAATTGCGACTCTGACGAGATTTTAGTTTTAATTGATTTAAATGTTGCTAGTTCATAATATTCATTCCATTTAAAAATATGCTTCATAATAATCAAAACATGTCTTGGAATTCCATTAGAAATCTTAATTATGTTATCAAAACCAATTGCTGTCTTTATTTTTTCCCCGTTTTCTCTTGCTAACGCATCTAATATGTCATACTTGAATTTTTGAACCACCCTATAGTGTTCATTTTCCACCTTGTGTAGCCAGTATTTAGAGCAGCCAATTCCAATGCTTTCAGAAGCTGAAAGTAAGTCCGTACCCTTTTTCCACTCCCTATAAAATAGCATTATATTGATCCTCTCGAGAAGTACATCATCATCAAATTTCAAATTTTCAAGTACTCGATTCTTTATCGCTTTATATTTAAGAGCATTCAATTTTTTAGTCAAAACTTGAAAATGGCCCTTTCCTCCAGTCTGTATTTTTTTTAAAAATTCATCTGTTTTAAATGTCTCAAAAAAATCTGAAATTTCATCTTTATCAATCTTAATTCCTGATAAATAAAGTCTTTTTAAACAAATATCATTTATAAATTTTTTATACCCTATCTTATTTTCTCTAAAAATATTATCTAAATCAAATACTTCAAATTCAGAGCCTGCCTTAATCTCCTCACCTGCACTTAAGGTTTCATAAGTTCTCATACCATAGCGTCGAGCACCAATTTTAAAACAAGTAGGGTTTTTTCTCTCTCTAATTAATGTATTAAAATATCGTTGTTGTTCGTCTGTAAAGTTTTCGTATTCATCAAGTAAATAAAGAAATTTAATATCCTTAAATTCTTCCACTTCTCTACTTAAAATTTCAGGTATTCCAAAAATTAAGCCACCTGGGCTTGCCAAAATTTCTACCGATTCAGAAACCCTTTTTTGAGTGAAAGCTTTATTATTTATAGCATAGTCAATGTTTTTTTGCAAATCATTAAAATATTTCACCAAATGAGTAAAGCTTTTTACATTTTGAGACACTTCAGTAGTATCCAACAAGTCCATTATTTCTAATGCAATTGTATGCTCATTAGAGATGACTAAATCTTTATCTTCTAATATTTTTATGATATTTTTTAAAAGCAATTGACTCAACCATAGTTCTAAATAATATGAAAAAATTGTTTGCCAATTTTCAGTAGAATCTATTCCTTTATCTTTAAATTTAAAACCGTTGAGACCAGAACATCTTAAATATGTTCCTAAATAACCATCTTTTTTTAACCCACCTATAATATCCGCTTTCCATCTTAAACTTTGCGCCGTAAATGAAAAATGTTTCATAATATGTGTTTTACCACTTCCTTTACTACCTAGGATAATCATTGGCATATCAGATGTAGGTTTAATTATTCCATTAAAACCTGCATCCATTGGGAAATCTACCCAAAATTTATCTAGCTCTTCATCACTGTAATCAACAGCTTTTGTAACGTTAAAAGGATTAGTTTGTTTTTTCATGGCTAATAAATCTTATGTGCACGTTTAAAAATTGAATTCCATGTAATTGTATCTTCATTGTACCACAATACTGGAAAAGTATTATCCGGAGTATTATGATTGAAGGCTATAAGATATTGTCCATCTTTGTAACCAAATTTATCTCTTTCACTAATATAGTCAAGAGATGAAGGATCTATTGCAGGATCAAGTCTTTGAAATATAGAACTCATTAATCTTTTTCCATCTCTTCCTGTAAAAGTATTTATTTTGTTTATATCAATTTCTGATGGTATATTTTTAAACACTCTTGAGTCGACGTGAAAAGCTTTAAAAGAATTATCTAATTCAAGTACTGAATCAACAATGTCAATATTTGTGTTTTTTCTAATAAATTCTTTTCCGTCTTTAGTTCCCAATAACAAAAAGTAATATATTTTTGCTTTTGGAAAGCTTGCTCTAATTTTCGGAATAACTGCACTAGTATAACTCACCATCTGATTACCACTACCACAGATATCATCAAGAAACACAAAATTTTCAACCTCTTTTGGGCAAGATAAAATGTCATTGTCGTTTATAAAAAGTGATTTAAGTACTTTATTTTCATTTCTAAAATCATACATTAACCTAGCACTACTTTCAGAAGGATTTCCAACACTTACAAAACGAGTATTATTTAGTATTTTATCATACTCTCTTTTAATAATCACTTCATCAAATGTGTTTCCGTGACTCTTTCTAATAGCCATAATATGTGGGTATTTAAAAAAATCGCGATAAATAGAAATTAGTAATTGTTTAATTTGAAATTCATTAAAATAAATACATTGCGACAATAAATAAAGTGCATGTATTTTTTCATCGTCATTAAAGTTATCTAACCAAGAAATAACTTTTCTATATGAGCCTTTACCTTCCCAAAGAGTTTCATTTAAACATTTTATCTTTGAATGAAGTTTGTCTTTTAAATTCATTTATTCTTTCTTAAGTATTAAAACCCATTCACATGTAATAACGCTTGCAGTCTTATTTCTTTTTGTCATTAATCCATATGATTTAATATCATCCACCAATCTACACACGGTTTTTAATCCAGCATCCTCAGCTATCATACGTAAATATTCTTGAGTTTTAAATTCACGCCCACAAACTTGATTATTAGCGGCTATTAATATAAAATACTTCCCTTTTTTTAGAACTCTTGAAGCTTCAATAATAGCCTGTTTCATTTCCAAAAGATAATTAGCCGCAATATGTGCCCTAAGGGGGTTAATTTTATATATTTCAGTCAAAAGTAGGTCTGCCTCTACAATGTCAGTAACTTTTAAAGTTAAATAATCTGCCTTTGAATAATTTTCTCTACCTATATTTTTTTTATCTAAAATACGCAAATTATCCTTACTCGAAAGCTCTGTCCATCCTAAATTTAGACTACATGCTCGTATATATTTCTGAGCACCAGCGTACGGTGGTGATGAAATTATTAAGTCTACGCTCTCATCAGGTATACCAATTTTTCTAGCATCATCTGAAATGATCTTAGTAGATTGAGATTTTGAATTGATTTTAACTTTATTCTCAAATCTCTTTATATTATCATAAACAATCTCTGTAAATTTTAGAAAAACATCCAAATCCTCAAGTCTTTTTAATTTTGATTTTGACTCATCAAAAAATGGATGCAAATTATTCGTCTCTCTGTTAAGCTTTGCTTTCACCGGAACTGAAATCCTTGAGTCAGCCAAACTAACTTTTTTTACACAATTAGAAAAACATAAAATAAAAAAATCCCTGTAATTATCATCTGAAATAGTTTTAATAGCTTTTAAAATTGCATGTAATTGCAATTTAATGTTTGGTAAAAACCAATAATCAATGTTAACCACATCTGGGAACTTATCATTACTATCAACTGTGGTATTTTGTATTTCCATTTTCAAAGTATTGATGATATTTTTTAAAATGGAAATATTGTAAGTAGATGTTTTGACTTTAGAAATCAATCTTGCTAATGGATTTGAGTCACAGCCATACGAATTTTTCCCTGCTAGATTAGATTCAAGTAAAACAGTTCCTGAGCCGCTGAAAGGATCTAGAACAAATTCATTATCTTTTACAAAAAAATCATTATTCAAAAAAAAATAAGGTATGTTTGGTAGTAACTTTGCAGGATAAATATGTATAGAATGTGTTGCTCTGTCTTGAAATTTAATATGATCAACCATCTCTTTAAAATTAACCCTAATAGGTTGCTGATTTTTAGAATATTCTTCCAAAAATCTTTTAGAAATTAAATTAAAATCGTTGGCTTTTGTCTTCAATAATATTTTTTTTGTAAATGTAGCATCATATTAAATATAAACAAATGTTTTTAGCAATCAAATTATTCACTTAAGGCATACAATTCGGTAACATAAAAAAGTATAATAAGTTAAAGTAATAATATTACTAGCTTAACAGTCCTTGGTTCGAGCCCAAGAGGGGGAGCTTATTAAATACCACTTACAATTGTAAGTGGTATTTTTTTTGCAAAAAAACCAAACCATAAATCAGAGCCCTTATAGCTATCGATACAAGAAGTGGAGTTAAAAAAAAAACTATCATTTTCACGATAGTCTTTTTTTGGTTGTAGAATATGGTTTTAAAGTTTTATTTTTTAGCCACTTGATTTGCCTGGTTTTTATTTTCAAACAATACCATCATTTCATTTGCTTTCTCTATTTGATTGGTCCCTTTCAGTGCCTGTGCATATCGGTAATAATATACTGGATCTAAATTTGTAGCTTGTTCAAACAATTGTGAGTAATATTTAGCTGCTGCAACCAGGTCATTCTCAAAATAAGATCTGTCTGCTACTTTTTTAAGCATCTCCAATGATTTATATCCTTTGTCTATAACCTTCTCATAAGTATTCAATACATTAATACTAATGGTTCTTGCCTTTTGTGCCGGAGCAATTACTTCCGTTTTAACTGGCTTAACACTTGTCGTAGCATCAATAACGGTTTTTGGCTGTAATCCTACTTCGACTATTTTTACTTTTGGTTTTCCATATATTGGTGTTACCTTTCTGGTATTATTTGGACCTAAATCATAGGTATCAACCATTTCTAGTTTTGGTACTTCATATCTAATCATTCTTTGACCAAAAGCCATATTTACTGTTTCCTCAACAAGATAAGCCTGTATAACAAGGTCTTTATCCTCTGGGGTGTTTCCTGGTTGCAAATGTGTATTTCCTGTTGCTGCAATGACAGGAGCGCGGTTGGTACGCTGAGCAAAACAGTTAAAAGGAAAAACACATACAATTGTGATAAAAAGAATTGTATAAGTTTTCATAATGACTTAATTTAGTTGTTTGCAACAATAAAGGTACTTCATATTCTCTTTTTTACTTTATTATCCCTGTGAATGACTTTAAAAGTCGTTTAAGTGCTTGTTTTCTTTAGGTCAAAACTATTACCAAACCTTTCTATAATAGATTGAATTGTTATCTATACGAAAAATCGTATTTTTGTTTCGCGCACTGCAAATATTAAAAAATGTATCACACAGAAGCAAATCTGTATTTTACTATAACCTTAAATTCTCAGGAATTTTAAATATCTTTGAATCATGAGCACACTAACAAAACCAAATCATATAGGGCGAAAAATTAGCCGTATTCGTGAACTTCGTGATATGAAACAGGAAGCATTGGCACAAGCTTTAGGAATTAGCCAACAAACGGTTTCGGCTATTGAAAACAGCGAAATAATTGATGATGAAAAACTTCAGGCAATTGCCGAAATTCTTGGCGTTACAGTAGAAGGAATTAAGAATTTCTCTGAAGAAGCAGTTTTAAATATTATTGGAAATACTTACCATGACAGCAATGTTGTTAATGGAAATGCATATAGCTGTAACTTCAATCCTCTTGATAAAATGGTCGAGCTTTTCGAACGTTTGGTTCAGGCAGAGAAAGAGAAAGTAGAGTATTTGGAGAAGTTGTTGAAAGGGAAGTAGTCATTCTTTAATATAAATTAGTAAAAAAGAGGTCTATTTGTAGCCCTCTTTTTTATTAATTATATATTTATAAACATTAATTCTTAACAATCTCAATTTAACTAAGAGGTTGTGGAATTTTTCCTTCGGCAATATATTTTAAACCTGTAATTCCGGGTAAAAACAAATACAAACTTCCATCTGTACGGACAAAACGGGTCAGGTTTGGGGTTTCGTTATACGTACCGTTTTTATTATAGGCAAAAACAGTATCATACGGATTCGTATCTTCAACCTGTGGTCCAAAAAGTGGATCAATACCACTATAGTTAGGCGATGCATCCGGATTTACAAAACCTCCCTGCTCCAACCAGACTTTAGTAACAAAACGAAACTGAAAATCAAGAACAGCCCCAATAAATAATCCAACCAGTCCGCGTTGTATGCCGGGTTTTTCAGCAGGATCATACACGGGCCCGTAAGGCGATGCACGCCTTACAATTCGATGGGTTTCAGCATTATCATCATTACCTTTTACGTTTATATCATCACGTGGGTTTGCTCTTCGGATGTGTGCCGCATAAGGACATTTCAAAGCCAGTTTATCACTGCTTTGATCTCCTTGCTGATTTGGACTTGGTGTTAAATAATTGAAGTTCGTAAAATTAAAGTTTTTGGTACTGGGTTCTCCCAGACTTTTATCTTCTTTATCAGGCGATACCACAAGTGGTGTACCATCACGCCAGCGTCCGCACATCTTTGCAGCCATTAACTCCGACGAAGTCGTACTATCTGAATGGATGAAAGCATTGAACTTAGCTTCGTCCTGATACAATAACCTAAAGGCTCCAAAAGTACCGTTTACTAATAAACTATGGGCATTATAATCTGATGCGTGCTGACTGATTACAAAGCGATCCAAAGGGACTTTTGGCCTGTCATCAATACTGCTTATACCCATTAATTTTAGCATTTTGGGTTTGTTCCATAAAATATCATCAATTCGCGGTTGAGATAAACTATCACGATATCCAAAATGTACATAATCTGAATTTCCGTCGACTGTTATAGGATCTGAATCCTGATAATATACCGGAATTACAGCTGGCCCTGACGACGTTTCTGCTATCATACCCAATAAATCCGAATAGTATTTTTCTCTGTTTTCAAGCGTTAAGGTAAAAAGCGTCAATTGAATATGAAGATCACTGCCATCAATACTTGGCGCTTCTTTTGCTATCCATCCTCCGTTTTTCCACCAGTTTGCTGGAGCACTCTCTCCGGTGTCACCTATTAGCCCTGCATCCTTTATTGCTCCTTTTTTAAAGGCTCTAAATACTTCGTCACTTGAATCCTCGTAGACTTTACAACTATTACATGTACCTATCAGTTTTTCTAAACCTGAATACGTAAAACCAATATTAAGACAATAGTCCGGTTTTTGCATGTTTTCCCAAGGCTCTGCACTGGTGATCGACAAACCACCGGAAGCTGTCCCCGAAGCAAGATCTGAACAGAATTTTTGTGCTCCGACAATATCTTTTATACTGAAAATAATATACCTGATGTGAGGAAAATTATAGCCCCGCAATATTAATCCCTGTATATCATTCATCTCAATCTGATTGGAATTACTCATAGTTTATCTTCATTAAGATTAAATTCAAAACTATTCGCAATCCGGCTTTTGAGCTTTTGGAAAATTATAACTTACCTGACCCGGAACTGGTGGCCATATTTTATCTGCATTTGGGTAGTTATCAATAACTTTTGCTACTGTAAGCCCCGGAAAGTTGGTACCAAAAATATATTTTCCGTTTTTATCGCCTGCAGAAAAAACCGGATCACCAAAATTGTAACGCATCAACAAGCAATAAAATGCGGCTTTATTTTCAACCACTCCCTTTTTACTTATAAATTTTGCAGATGTTCGTCCGTTCGGATCCACACCCGGAATTCCTTCTTCATCTATAAGTTTTAACAACCTGTCTAAATTTTCTACAACTTTTTTTATCTTGAAAAATGATCCGATATAATCATCAAATTGTCCGTCATAGATAGACATTACGACCAATACATCTTTTCCTGGATAAGACTGAAATCCCGGAACAGGTATTCCCGGAGTCGGAGCTCCGTCTGCTTGTACATAAATCGTAAAATAATGTACTCCTGTTGTTTTACGAAAATCTCCAACCGGAGTTTCTGCAATAGCAGCTTCTCTAACACTTTGAGCAGCAAGCAATGCTTCGGCTAAAGCACCTTTTTTCAAAGGAATAAATAAAAATAACAGATGTTGTTGATCTGTAATGGGTACGGTGATTACTGGGGGTGTTGACATGGTTAAATTGTTTATTGGATCTCCCTACTATGTTAAGGCTTTTCGGGAACTGCCTCTTAATTGCTTAAGCAAGACGAATTTAGGGATACCAAATACAATATAACCAAGTAGTTATACCCGATTTTGATAACGTTCATTATTTATAAGAAAGATCAAAAAATTCAAAAAAAGCGCCAAAATTACTTGCGGCGCTTTTCATTATATTAAAACCTTACCCCTGTTTTTAATTCCATCGAATTCGATGGAATTAAGATTATTAAAAAACAAAAACTAGATTCTATACTAAAAGATCGTAACAAAAAAAGCGCCGCAATTACTTGCAGCGCTTTTCTATTTATTTTAAAATCCGGAATAAAATTAAACCCCTAATTTTTTAGCGATATCCGTTGGGATTCCGCCTTTGTTTACCATTAAGGCAGTAGTTTTATATTTCACGAAATTTTTGGTCACAAACAAGAAACCTTTGTAATCGTTTGTTTCTCCCCAAGAATTTTTTACGATGTAATATTCTTTTCCGGTTTGATCTTTAGCAAGACCAATAATGTGCATTCCGTGGTCATCTGTCGTTGTGTAGTTATCAAACGCAGTCTGACGCATTTCAGCAGTAATTTCCGGTTCTGGTTTTGGTCCGTTGAACATATCTGCTTTTTCTTCGGCAGTCATATCATCAAATTTCTTTGTTGGAACATATGCTACACCATTTTTCCAGCTAAAGCTTTTCTCACTTACATCAGTTGCCCAAGCTACAGTGTATCCTTTTTTCAATGCATTGTCAATAACATCAGTCATGTCATTTACTTTTACATTATAAACCTGATCAAATGACCAGTTGTCCGGTACCATCATTGTTGTTTTTTGGTAGTACGGAGATGTTGTAAATGATGACATTTCGATATACTCATCAGGATTGATTCCTACTACTTCTTTAGCAAAAGTTTGTGGTGTATAATTTTTTCCTTTGTATGTAAAGTTTTCCGGCACTTTTCCTAAATAAGAATCGATAACTGCAGCATACGCTTTTTCCCAGTTTGGAGTTAATTCTCCATTTGGATTTTTTACGACAGCAGCTAAAACTCCTTCGATAAGAGCAGACATTTCTCCAAATTTATTTTTATCAGTTCCGTAGTTTAATCCTGTGTAAACTTCTCTTGGCACAGTTCCGTATTTTTTATACATATTAATTACATCATGCAAAGCTCCTCCGTCACCTAAAGTAACAGCACCGTGCATACGAACATAATTTACACCTTTTTCAACATAAACATTTCTTGCTGAATAAATTTGTGACAATTCAACTGGTTGTTTTCCTAAACGAATCATTTCTGACTCTAAAAAAGAATTTGTCGAATAACTCCAGCAAGTTCCTGAAGAACCTTGTGTTTTTACAGAAGTTGTTCCCAAATTAATTTGCTCTGTAAATTTAAAAGCTTCTTTACTTTTTTCGCTTGCATTTAGTTTTAGTGAGTTAACTAAAATGTCCTGTGCAAAACAGCCTGTAGCTCCAGCAAAAAAAACAGAAGCTGCAAGTACTGATTTGAATGAAAATGTATTCATAGTAATTATTTAATGATTTGATAAATTTGTCGTCGTAATTTACTTTTTGTTACAAAACAATTAAATAATAAATAATTTGTGCGAAGTGAAACAGTTAATATTTTCTTAATATTTAACATGATAATATCAATAAACACATAAAGCCCCTTTAGACAATGCTATTGAGGCTTTATACAGAAAAATCTAACTAACCAATTTCTTTAATCTATTTAATACTATTAATTGTATTATCGTAGCCAGTTACTGCCAAAAACAACATAATATGCCCAGTCTTCAGGGCCTTTTGCGACATCTACACCCATACGGAGTTTGAACTTTCTCGCCAGTAAATATCTAAATCCGGTTCCGTAACTGTATTCTAATGGTTTATCAAATGCTTTGCTCCAATCGTTAAACGCATTTGCGCCTCCGGCATATCCCATTAAACTCCATCTGCGATACAAATCCCATCTAAATTCGACTTCTGTTACCAAGCTGGTTTTCCCCTGATATCTTCCTGCCGGAATACCTCTTAAATTAATTCCGGGCAGCATATAAAATGGTGGATTTCCAAAAGATTGTTCACCTTCAAATCGAAGTCCCATAATTAATTTTGGAGTTATAGGCTGATATCCTATTGCGGATAAATTCACTCGCCATGAATTATAATCACTTCCTATTGCTTTATCTGACCAAAAGAAATCAGATTGCAATCGAATTCCTTTATCGGGCGTAAAAAAACTATCCCGACCATCAAACTGAATGGCTCCTCCAAGCTGACTTATGGTACTTTTAATATCTTTTGGTTTTATAAAAGAAGGAAGATTTTCAGTAGGTAATTTTATCTCTGAATTTAAAAAAAAATATTGTGGGCCAGCACTCCATTTAGCATTTCGAAACTGTTTTAACCATTGTGTATAAAACGCATAGGATTTAAAGTTAAGTTTAAATTCCTCGTCTTTACCACTTGGCAAATTTTCATAAAACGACAAATTCATATCACCATAACCTGCCATGACTCGATATAATATTTTTGGTTTTATTAATGTCGCAGAACGAAACGCTCCTACTAACCAGCTTTTATTTCCTGTATACATTCCAATTCCTCCGGTAATATCAGGATTTATAAATCGTTTTTTACCGTTTTCATCAACAACCGGCGCGTGCTTTTTAAGAAAAACCGGTACAATTGCGCCTCCTATTCCACCCAAAGCCGGTTCTGTAATAACTGTTGGAACTACAATAAAACCATGTGCATAAATAATATAATCGCTTAAATCTATTGCTCCGTCTATAGAATCCCTTAAACTAATATGCTGTTTTTGCCCAATTGCAGTAAACGATAAAAAGAAAAAAAGATTTAGGAGTGCAATTTTACGCAAGTGGGTTGTGCATTTCATAGTAGAAACTGAATATTTATTTGGCATTTAAACAACTTTAAAAATTATCGCACTCTTAAAAAACATCAGCTAAAAGAGAGTTGTAAGAACTATACTTAAATTATTTTTTCTTCAAACTAAATACATGCGCAAGTGTTAAGAAAAACGTATTTCCCTGAAATCTGTTTATAGCGTCAACCTCAGCTATCCATCTAAGTCCTGCCGAAGTACTACAGCCAATATGATAGTAATTAATCTCGGCTCCTATTCCTCCCACTCGATCTTTATCCGTTTCAATTGTACCAAATACTGGAACCGGAATTTGATCGTTTGTTACTTTATACTGCAAATAATAAATTAACCCTGCGTTAAGTATTCCTTTTGGAGCAGTTTTTTCGGCATTCATCATATAAAATGTTTTCCCCAAACCTCCTTCAATACTTAAAAGATCTCCCGTTTTAATATCGGTATCTTTCTTTTTTCCGTTTATCTCATAAGAGGCTAAAGCCGAAAAATGAAAGTTTTTTTTATCATTAAAAAACAAGGTTGTTCCGGCTGAGAACTCATTCATAAACATTCCTAAACCACTATTATCAGAAGCTCCCATTTCAAATTTTCCGGTAGGCAAATAAATTTGGTAGCTAAAAACAAAATCGGCTCTTTTATTATGCCAGCCCAATTGAACCGGTACAATATAGGTATCTGTTAAGGCAAAAGGACTTTTTGAATCTAAAGTGTTTCCCTGAATTTTATTTGATGCAAATGCAAGCAAAACTGTTGCTCCATAATTGGCTCCTAAAATTTTGAAGTCGCTTACGTACGATGCACCAACTCCTGTAACAAACATATTAATATCAGGATTTGCAATTGATTTGTCTCCATTGGCATTTCTTAGTGATGATGCTGTATAAAAATATCCAGGCACATAAACGCTTAATGTGTTTTCAGGAGTTTGTGTCCCAGATTGTAACCCCATACCTCCAAGTATATGACCTCCCTTAAGCTGTGCATTTACAGGTAAATAAATTAACAAAAGCGCTAAAACAGAAATGAATTTTATTATTTGTCTTTTAGCATGAAATTTTGTTTTCATAGTTGATATTTTAAAAAATTAATGAAATTATGCAACTATCTTTTACAACCCATTTGTTAATTTGAAGTTGGTCTAAAATAATAAGCATTTGTTTTCTCAGGATTAATCCTAATTACTTTGAAGTATTCAGAAGGTGATTTTCCGGTATGTTTTATAAAAGCTCTAAAACAGGTTGTTCTGGATTTAAATCCAGATCCCCATGCCATGCCTTCTAACGATAAATCTTTCCATTCCGGATCGTTTATTTTTTCTTTAAAATATTCGATCCTTTTTAGATTTACATAATCCTGAAAATGAAGATTAAACTCTGAATTAATTAAATTTGAAAGATGATGAACTGATATTTCAGTTTCATCAGAGATATCACGAATCACTAAATCTTTTTTCAGAAAGAGTTTTTTTGAAACAAAAATGCCTTCTAATTTAGTTAGATATAATTCTTTTTTTTC
Source organism: uncultured Flavobacterium sp. (assembly GCF_963422545.1). Lineage (NCBI taxonomy): Bacteria > Pseudomonadati > Bacteroidota > Flavobacteriia > Flavobacteriales > Flavobacteriaceae > Flavobacterium > uncultured Flavobacterium sp. Next base: position 86,390 of record NZ_OY730260.1, on the reverse strand, counting down.
TGTTGTTAATTCTTTTACTATTGGTAATATGATTTTAATTTCCTTTGTTTTAAGTGTCAATAAACTCTCATCAATAAAATTAAATTTATTAACTCCCTCTACGTCATTTGTATCATAAAAAATCTGAGGTTTAAAATAAAGCCATCCCACAGTAAAAACAAGTACCGAAGAGATTAAGATATAACATGAAAAATCAATGCTGTCTACTTGGCTAACCAAAAAATAATGTACAAAAAGTGTTGAAAACAAAAACAAAATCATTAAATTATATACTCTGATCCAACTTAAAATCTTTATTCTGTTAAAGTGATTTTCGTTGATGCTTTTTAAATCATAATTTAAAATCATCATCGTTTGGCAAAAAGCATACGACAGCCAAACTGTCAAACTTAGCATCGAAAAAGGACTGTTGATTTTAGCTGGAATATAATGAACGGCTTCAATACCCAACGATTTTCCGGCCCATACAAAAACGGTTAAACTAAAATATACCATGAATGGCAAAAAATGCAGCCAGTCATATTTTCGAAACATTTTGTCTGAAAACAATATGCTTCGAACATATAAGAAAGCAGAAGGTGCCACTAAAAAAACAAATGATTTTGTGATCATAAACAGATCCGGAAATTTTTTAAAGACAGTTGCCGATAAGTAAAAATTATAAATACTCACAACCGCAAGACTGAATAAAAACAATCCCAAGAAAAAACTTTTTGAATAATTTTTCTTCGAAAAAAGAACCATAAACGATGTTGCAAAACCAACTATTGTCGCTATAAAAAAGAAAAGGGAGAGTACTATATCTATCATGAGTTTTAAACTTGATTTGTTCGAATATTCTTTCTTCCTTTTTAAAGCAGATTTAAAAAGAATTGATCGTCAACTTATTAAACACTATACTTATCGGGGGATTGATAAGTATAGTGTTTTTTAAATTTTAAGAAGTTGCAGGCTATTTTTTTGCCAATCCCGGAGGAAAACCTGCCAATATTTTTTTGATTGAGGCAGCAATAAATTCTTCTGGATTGTCTGGTCTGGTATCAATTTCTGCATTACCGATTCCTTGCCAAACCAGTTTTTGCGATTTTGTAGATACAATATCAATTACTAAAGAGCCATCAACATAATCATAAGTATTAAATGTTGTATTTGCTCCTCCCATCATGGCACCGCCACCCCAATATCCGTATGGACGATACATTCCGCCATAACCATAGAAATCAGTGTTTGCCGATACTGATGTTTTATTTTTTAATATTGATACTGCGTTTACTTTTAGATCTGGATTACTTGATTCTGTAAAACCTTTAGCAATCATTTCATTTCGGATTGCTTTTGTAACACGATCAATATTTAGTTGATTTACCTGACCTTCTTGTGCTTTTAAATCATAAACTGCAAAAGTTTTATATTCGCTAAAGTTAGCAGCATGGTCGTAATCAGTTGTAACTTTCACAGTTGGAGAGCAGCTGTAAAACAAACCCAAAATCAATAATGGGATTATACGAAGATTCTTTCTTTTAATATTCATTTTATGGTGTTTTAAATTAATGGTTAAATGAGTCTAACTTGAAATTATTAAAATCTTGAATAAATATTATCCGAATGGCTAGTAAGATTAAACAACTGTTAAACTATTTCAACCTATTATATTACAACACCTTAGCATACATTCAAAGATATATTATTTTATTTAATTAACACAGTAAAGTGGTTAAAATTCTTACTTATTTATCAAAACAGCTTATTTTTTATAAAACGGACTATTACACTTTTAAGCATTTATTTTCCTTGTACAACGACATAACTATCTTGCCCATCTTTTGAAATTGGCTGATAATAGACATTATTATAAATCATATATTTTTGTCCGTCTATCGTTTTTTCTTCGGCTCCTTCCGGAAAATGTGTCACAACAGCTCCAACAGGTGCGTTTACTACTTTGTATTTACTGGTATCTTTATCATAATAGGTGCCCCCGTAATAATAATAATCTGTTCCTGAAACGTTGATGATAACATATCCTTTTGGCAATTCTGAAATTGTTGCTTCAAGAGGTGCCGGCACAACTTTGTAGCCATTAGACTCTTTTACGTAATAAACTCCATCGTCATAATTGTAATTTGTATTTTCTATTGATATAACTATAGCCGCTGTAGTTAATGTTGCTGCGAAAAATCCTATCGGATACCATGTTGGTCCCCAATAATATGGCACAAAAGGATGATACTCATAAGGAAATGGCACCGGATAAGGATGAAATGGTACCGGATATGGTCTTGGATACGGATATGGATGTGGCGGTAACGGTCTTGGAGGAAATGGCCGAGGTACAGGCGGATGAATTGGTATTGGCCTGGGCATTACGGCATGTGGCGTAAAGTGGCCAAAACGCTGTGCGTTTGCAGATTCCGGCATCGCTAGCATTATTACAAATACTACAGCAAGAATCAAGGATTTTATATGTTTTAAAAGATCTAATTTCATGATTGCAGAATTTATTATGATTGTTTTTTAATCTCTCTGGGCAAAATTTTCACTTTTGAAGCTTTTGGCGGCGTCGTAAATTCAAACATTGAATCCGGATAATCATTATTTATGGTCCAATCTTTATAAAGAGCTTCATATTGAGGTTTATCCTTATCTAAAGTATAGATAATTACCATTTTTACAGGCAGAAACAAATTATCAATTCCTATCCAGAATTGAAAACTCTTTGTTTTATCATTTCCTGCAATATGAAAACACTCACGTCCATCGACTATCGTTGTTCCCAAAAAAATTAAATTGCCTTGTTCTGAAAGAAGATCCTGTAAAAAGGTAGGATAGAAGAAATCAGCACCAGGAAATTCGATTCCGAATTTTTTACTAGCTTCATCAATAGTTTCAATTACAGATCCGGGAGCATTAGTGAAGCCATAGGTATTATTGTCAAACGAGTAATAATTTAGTTTTTTTCCGTCATACCACAAACCTCGATTTCCTTTATCTCCTGCAGAAGTAACCTTCATTTTATCAGGAAATTTAATTGCGACTTTATCTGTTATTGCATGCTTTATGAGCCCTAAACTTTCATTTGGAACATCATAAGTTGTAACCGCTGTAAAACTGCAGGACTTAATATCTTGCAAAGTCACCTCAGTACGATGCAAAATAAAAGCAGCAGTAGAATCTATACGCTGTGTCTGGCCGTTGATTGTGATTGACATAATCACAAAGCCCATCAAAAACAAAAACTTTTTGTTCATAGCTTATTTATCTGTTTTACGTTAAATTAAATCAGCCATTTTCTGAATAACTGAACTCAGAAAACGGCTGATTCAGATCTTTAATTTTTTATCTCATAATCTAAACATTATGGACAGAATCTATTTATATTCTTCAGGAATTAGCTTTGGCAATCCTTCTCCAAAAGGAATATATTTTTTATTTGGTATTTTTTTCATGTCCTCAAATAATTTCATAACACGAGGCGCCATATACATTCCTGCCCAACCATTATCAGAACCGCTAAAATGTCCTGGTGAATTTCCGTTATCTGGAGCTGCGCCATTAAATGTCATATCACGTTGTTCTGCAGGATCCCACAATAAATCATAAGTAGCAACTACTTTTAATGGCTTATCTGATCCTAACCAAGAATCTTTTGCAGTAAAAAGAAATTTGAAATTTTTAACACGAACTGCTCCAAAAGCTTGTCCTGCAAAGAAATAAAAATCCTGGCGCACCCCCGGTCCTGTTCCTAATAAAGAAGCACTAAGATCCAGACCATCAAAAATAATTGGACCGCCGTTATTATCTTTCCATTCATGAGTTGGCACAGGCTGTCCCATAATTGAAGCAACAGTTGGCCACCAATCCATATGAGAAAACATATCTGTGTTTACAGAACCTCCTTTAATATGACCGGGCCACCAAGCTAAAGCCGGTACACGGAAACCTCCTTCATAAACAGAACCTTTCATTCCTCTAAACGGTGTATAACCTGCATCTGGCCAAGCATCAACCCAAGCTCCATTATCTGTAGTCCAGATTATTAATGTGTTTTTTTCGATTCCCAGATCTCTTACTGCTTGTATAATTTGCCCGGAATTATCATCCATTTCCATTAAAGCATCCAGGTAATTACCTCCACCTGGCGATTTACCTTTCCAGCGTGGTGATGGATTATTAGGATTATGAACTTTTTCGAAACAAACTGTTGCAAAAAAAGGTTTGCTGTCTTTTGCATGTTTTTTTATATAATCTACTGCAGACTCACGCATTTCATCATCAACGGTTGCTAAATCTACAAATCCTACTTTTTTCTTTACAACTTTTGCTTTTTCTCCGGCTTTACCTTCAAATTCACCAAGATTTATAGAATTCCACACTTTCATAAATTCAGCATCATCAGACGGAAAATTTGGGTGCAGAATCTTATCATCATAAGCGTACACTCCTGCATAATATGGCAGCATATGATACATCTCATCATATCCGTGCGCTATAGGATAGTTTTCTTCTTGATCTCCTAAATGCCATTTACCAATAAAAACAGTTGAATAACCTCCTTTTTTCATTGCCTCTGCAATTGTTGGTGTTTCTTTTGACAAACCATTAGGGTCCCCGGGAACCAATACTGCTGAAAGTGCTGTACGAACTGGTATTCTACCTGTGATTAACGAAGCTCTTCCTGCCGTACAACTTGATTGCCCATAATAATTAACAAATCTCATCCCTTCAGAAGCCATACGATCAAGATTTGGCGTAGGAGCACCTCTCATTACACCACCTCCATAACTTCCTAAATCTCCCCAACCAACGTCATCTGTCATTATCACGATAACATTTGGTTTGCTTTGGGCTTTTGTTTCAGTTATACTTAAAATCACTAACAGTACAAAAAACAACATACTTTTTAACTTTTTCATAATACCTCTTTTAAATAATTAATTTTCAACCATACTAAAAAATACAGTTTTTTCTTATATTTATAAATATCAAATATAGGTTTATTTTTACAATTATACTTTTCAATTGGTGCATAAAAATTAGAATAAAGTATCTTTTTTAATAAGCATCTGTAGTTATTGGCAATCTTCCCTCTTTTATCGCTTCTAACATTTTATTGTAATCTGATTCATTTTGGTCAGCATACAAAATAGAAAATCTCGAAATTGCATTCGCAAATTCATTACTTTTCCCAATATATCCGGATAATACAGACGGATCTCCTGTACGAGCATGTGCTCTTGCAAGTGCCCAACCGCAAGCCTTTGCATAATCGGCCATATTTTTTGGTTTCATGATTTCAAGAACCGGTTTTACTTTGGCATCACGAAGCTGTCGGATATAAAAAAACTTACCCTCATCATCGTTTGTCCATCCTAAAAAAATATCAGATGCAGATTGCATCAATTTTTGTCCTCTCACAACGCGTTCGCCTTGATGCGGATATTTGCTTTTTGCTTTAACATTCTCTTCTAGAACACTTTTTCTTGCTTCTTTAAACTGTAAAAAAATAGGTTCTCCCGTAGCCGACATCAATAAACTGATTCCGCAAAGTGTACCTACACTTCCTACGCCTACTACTTTTATGGCCAAATCATGCAAACTGTATCTGCTTAACAATACTTTTTTTTCGTCAGACAATGTTTCGAGATATCTTGTATGTACGATTCCTGCCTCTCTTAAAATCCTATTTCCTTCATCTCCTGTTGGATGATAAATTAATGGCGGATCATCTTTTATTCTGGCTCGCGATCCTTCCTGATAAGTCATCTTTGCAAATTCTTTTTCATGAGCAGTATATTCTGCCGCTTTTTTAATTCGCTTTCCCTGAAATTCCTTGATCTCTTCGTCTTCTCCTTTTTCAATAAGTTCTGCCAGATCAATATCAGCATACCAAATTTGAAGCGCCGATAATTTACTATATTCCAACATATGTCTTTTATAACTATCAGCTACATGCCAGGCAAATTCTTTACAGGTTTTATTTGTGATTTTTTTCCATCTTCCGGCAATTACAAAGCTTGCCGCTAGTCTTTTTACATCCCACTCCCAAGGCCCGGGAAATGTTTCATCAAAATCATTAATATCAAAGACCAGCTTGCGTTCAGGAGTTGCAAATCCACCAAAATTCATCAAATGACAATCGCCACAAAGCTGAAGATCAATTCCGGTATTTGGTGTATGTTTTAAATCAGCCGCCATAATTGCTGCCGCTCCTCTAAAAAAAGTAAAAGGAGATTCCATCATTCGACTATACCTAATTGGCAATAAACTTTCTATTCTGCCAATACTGGTTTTAATCAAAATTTCAATTGGATCTCCCCTGTTTTCGGCTGGACTCCATTCTTGATGAGAAGAACGAGGCGTAACTTCTCTTATAGCAACTCCTTTATCAAAACGTGCTGCTTTTGATGCTACCGGATCAAACAAGTTTTCAGTTTTATTTTCGAATTTATCAGCCATAAAAAATAACTTTTATTTTACTTCTTCAACATCGTCCATTTTCCAGGTTTTATCAAAAAATCCTTTTTCTGGGCCATAGAAACGAGCAAGCAATTCAAATTTCCTTTTTGTATCAGTCGGAACCCAATTTGATTCTTTTCCTGCCGGAGCTTTGGCACCAAAATAAATATCTACAGATCCGTCTGAATTTTTTTGAAGTCCGGGTGATGTAGATGCCCGACTAAAATATTTCATGTCTTTAATTAAAGCATGCGTTTCACGATCATAAGCTGTTACTGACCAATATAATTTTACCGGAACTTTGACAGGCAAATGAAGTTTATATAATTTTGAACCATCAAATTCTTGATCTTTATCATCCTTAATTGATATTAAATAGAATTGTCCTGTTCCTAAATGTTTTGCACTAAAGTAGGCTATTGAATATGCTATCGCTCGTTCACGTACCGGGTAACTGTTTGGTATTGAATAATTACTTCCAATTGATTTCACAAAATCCTGAGAAACAGGTAATGCCCACTTAGTACCTTCGTAAAAAGGTATTTTAAAAGCATTATTATATTCACTATCAATCCAACTATGAGCATCTTTTATCGCTGCATTCAGAATTTCCTTTCTTCTTGAATCAGCTTCAAAAGATTTACCTTTTTCGATACCGATTGATTTTAGAAAATCAACCATAATTAAATCTCTAGTCAGCCAAGGTTCTCGTTGTACAAACTGATCCAAAAGTTCAAAAAAATGAAAATTGTATGGAATAATATTGCCGAATGGAACTTCAAGTAAATCGACAAATTTTGTTGCTGGTGGATTTGCTGCCTGAGAATAAGGGTAAATTTTTACTCGTTTCCCATAGTCAATTGCTCTCTTAAGATCATTTGGACTTCCGTCTGTAAGATTCGAACGCAAAATTGCAAAACCTGTATAAGTTGATGAAGGCATCGGAATATACCCTGCTGGCACTTTATCTTTATAATCTGGCGGCAGAATTAAATATTTCCCTCCTTTTCCTTTGTCAACACCAGCTGGACCAATATCTTCTATTGCAGTCTGCCAGCCATCATCTAAACTTCCTGTTATTGAAGAAGCTCCTTCTGCCGGAGGAATTTCTAATACTACAGGGCCTTTTCTTGTATCATATAATGGATTTATATATACAACATCTGGATTTGGTGTTAATGTCTGATTTTTCGAATTTATTAATCCGGACCAATAAACAATCTCATTAAAATTACCTTTTGTATTGGTTAAGCTTTCGCTGAGTAATTCAAAATTAACCGCGGGAATTCCCCAAATTACTGCTTCAATTGCACGATTGTATACAATTTGTTCTTCAATATTTGCAGGCTTAAATCGAGATGTTTTTGTCGTATCTGCAGCATTGACTATTTCATTTTTTGCTATAGATTTTGTGCAAGATGCAAAAAAAGTAATTATTACGAGGAATAAAATTTTTGATTTCATGGTCTTATTTTTTAATGATAAAGGATAGTTAAAAAACACTTTAAGAACTTGGAAACACAAAAGCCAGAACAGCTCTTAATCCCCAATCCGGTCTACTTTCGCGCGGCCCAACAATTGGTATTAGAGGCATAATAGCAAATTGAACAACCTGATCACCTAATTTTGTCACGGCTCCGATATTTGGAGCGAGCGAAATCATAGTTGTATGTCCTGCCCAGTTTTGAGTAATTTCTGAACTAATACCTAAACTGGCTCCACTTTTATAACTGTGGGAAAGAAATATCTGAGTATAGAATTGGTTAAAATCAGCTCTATCTTCATTTCCTGCAACTGACCAGATTTGATTGGCAATAAAACCAACTGAAAGTCCTTTTCCCTGATGCATCACTAATACACTTGGTCCGATACCAAATTTCTCTGTTCCTAAAAGTTTATCTGTAGCGGTTGGTACCAAAAAAGCAGGTCCGAATCCTAAAATAAGTCCTTTTGTTTTAGGTGCAAAAAAAGCAGTTACTGTTGCATCGCTTAACCCAAACTGATGTGTGTTTTCTCCGGTAATATCTCTTTGATCTACAACCGGAAGAATGTAACGCGTAATTAAATTTAGATTATCTGTTAATTTAAATGGAATTACAGGTTGTACGTTTATCGTATATTTTGATCCGTTAAATGGTCCTATTCCGTAGCTGAGATTATTTTGTAAAGGAACACTAATAAGACTGGCAACGGGGTTGGCAAGTTTGTCTGCTAATTCTTGTGCACTTGATCCGGCTTTTGGCTCCTCTTGTGCAAAAGCTGCAAAATTCAACAGAAAAAAAGTAGTGCTTAAAAACCATTTTTCGACAATATGTGATCTAGTGCTTTTCATAATAATTCCTTTTAAAAGATTTTAATCATTCTCAAAGCCAAAACGAAACAATCCTTAATTGGTAAAATTGTTTCACTCCATTCTAACTAATTCAAAATTATTTACCTGCAAAGACTTTTTTCCAATCGTCTTTAATGCTCACTACATGATATTTGTATTTTGCCGCAGTATTTAGAGAAAGATTATCTTTTTCCTGATAGCTGTATTCTCTGATCGAATCGTTATGATTTACAATCAATTGAAAAGAAGGGTATTTATTTCCTTGAGAATATCTCAACATGGCAAGATCGCCGGCACCGCCTTCATTTCCACAAGCAAAAACAGGTCTTTGGCCAATATGCAGTTGTATCCCAACAGGCTTTCCTTCTTTATCATTTAAAAGATCTAAAGCAGGTTCTCTTAGTACCGCATTTTTAGCATCATCAAATTTATATTTGAAAGAAGTTCCTACTACTTGCTCTTTAGGAATTCCATAAAAATCAAGAGATATAGCACGAACCAACTCAATTGTTCCACCAGTTACAATAAAAGTTTTGAATCCGTTTGCACGTAAATAATTCAATAACTCTAATTGTGGCTGATATCTGATTTGTTTTATAGGAACGTTTTTTCCCGGATATTTAGCCTCGGCAAAAAAATCTTTGGCCGCTGTTTCAAACTCATCTTCAGTCATACCTGTGTGAGTTGCAGCAACTAATTCGATAAGGGCTTTATCTCCACCTTTTTCAAAAAAAGTTTTGTCTTTTTCTATTACTGCTTTAAAAGGTTGTTTTTTTGCTAAAGCAGGATTCGCTTCTACCATCTTTTTTACTCTCTCAAAAGCAAATAACTCCTGAACATACGGTTTTTCAGCCCAAAGTGTTCCGTCATTATCAAAAGTTGCAATTCTGTTTTCTATCGGAATAAAATCTGAACTTCCTTCCTTAATAACTTTTGTAACATAAGCGATAATATCTCTTTTTAAAGTTCCGTCATTCCAGCTTGGTAAAGGATCGCCACTGGCAGCAACTGTTTCGGTACTATTTTTAGAATTAATAGTTGTGATAGTATCAGACTTTTTACAAGAAACCAGTAAAAATAAAAACAAGAGTATTGTATATATTTTCTTAGACATAATAGTGTGTATTTTTAGTTACTGAAAAGCTTGAGTTATTTCTAACTCAAGCTTAATTATTTGAAAAAGAAAATTCACTTCTGTTTTTTATTATTAATGTTTCAATTTTTGAAAGCATTTTTGTAGGCGAATTTGAAACAAGAATTTTCTTAACTTTTTTTTAAGTTTCTCAAAATTAACTAATAAAAAAGTTAACAATCGTGTTTATTGGGCTTGACATTGTTTCATTTTATAAAATGAAACGTTAAAAACGTTTTATTTTGCTCCATGATGTTCCATTTTATAAAATGAAACACACAAAAGTCATTTAATTAAGAAGTTAAATCTTGACTTTTATGTCAGAAAAACAAAATCAGAAGAAAAATATTTGGGAAAAATTGTCTTTTATCAACCAACTTTATTTAAAAAGCATCTTAAATTTTAGACAAAAAAAAACCATCAATTTATAATTGATGGTTTTTTACGTTGTAAATGTATTTAAAAAGAAATACTATTCTATTTCAGAAACTCTCATGGTATTTACCATTCCTTTATCTTTAATTGGCATAGCTGCAAGGTTAATCAAATAATCACCTTTTTCAACATATCCTTTTTCTTTTGCAATTTCGTTAACATCAGTTACAGTATCATCTGTACTTTCGTCTTTATCATAGAAGTATGATTTTACTCCCCATAATAAATTCAATTGTGTTAAGATTCTTTTGTTTGAAGTAAATACCAAAATATGTGCAGATGGTCTCCAGGCAGAAATTTGAAAAGCTGTATAACCACTATTTGTCAATGTACAAATTGCTTTAGCTTTAATTTCATTTGCCAATAAAGCTGCCTGATGACAAACTGTTTTAGTAATAAAACGTTTTGTTTTAATTTGCGGTGTATTTTGTGGAACATGAATTAATTCTGAATCCTCAACAGCCTCACAAATCTGAGTCATTTTTTGAATTACTTGTACCGGATAATTTCCTGTAGCAGTTTCTCCAGACAACATTACAGCATCAGCACCATCCATTACAGAGTTTGCAACGTCATTTACTTCAGCTCTGGTTGGAGTTAAACTTGTAATCATTGTTTCCATCATTTGTGTTGCAACGATAACCGGAATTCTAGCCGTTTTTGCTCTACGGATCAAATCTTTTTGTACCAATGGTACTTCGTGAGCAGGAAGTTCAACTCCTAAATCTCCACGAGCAACCATTAAGGCGTCGCAATATGCTACAATTTTATCTATGTTCTCAAGAGCTTCCGGCATTTCAATTTTAGCAACAATAGGAATTTTATATTCTGAATGCTTAGCAATCAATTCTTGTAGATCTTGTAAATCACGAGGTGTTTTCACGAATGAAAGTGCAATCCAGTCTACTTTTTGCTCAATTGCAAAAATGGCATCTGCAATATCTTTTTCAGTTAAAGCCGGTAAAGAAATTTTAGTGTTTGGAAGATTAACTCCTTTTTTAGATTTTAATTCTCCACCTTGAATTACTTTAGCAACAACTTCTGTTTTTTTATCTGTAGAAACAATTTCGAAAATCAGTTTACCATCATCAAGTAAAATACGCTCTCCCGGATTAACATCATTTGGAAAATTTTGGTATTTCATGAACACTCTTTGAGCTGTTCCTATAATATCTTCAGCAGTTGTAAACGTGATAGTATCACCATCGTGCACTACTGTTCCTTCTTCCATTACACCAACTCTAAGTTTTGGTCCTTGCAAATCTCCAAGGATTGCTGTTGTATAACCAAACTCTTCGTTTAGATCTCTAATAATATTAATTTTATCCTTTACACCTTCGTAATCAGCATGCGAAAAATTGACTCTAAACACATTAACACCTGCATCGATCATATCCTTGATAATCTCTCTCGTACTACATGCAGGCCCAAGTGTAGCAACAATTTTGGTTTTCTTGTTTGTTAACATTTTTTTTAAAAAATTAGATTGTTTTTTGATTTTATTTTGTTGGTATCTACAGCATAAATTGCTGCGATACTGTCTATGGTATTTAATTGTTGTTGAATTTCTGAAAAATCAATAGTCTCTTCACTATTTTCTATTTTCAGGAAAAAATCTACTTTTTTGAATTCAGGAAGTAAATGAATTGTTGTCGAAACCTCACTTGTTTCATTAGAAAACAAATCTTGAAAATCATTCTTACTCACAGAAATGATTTCATTTTTATTCTGAATTAAATTCCATGAAATTGCCTTTTCGGAATCATAATAATAAAATCTCGAAAAATTTGCCTCGCCTTCTTTAGTTTGAGCATGGATCTCGTTTTTGCTCTTACTTAAGTTTATCGGAAGGTTTTTATTGATAAAATAGGCCAATCTATAATCTTCTAATGAAGTATGAATTGCCATTAAATAATAATCAATTTCGTCAAATTCGTCTAAATCCAATCTATGAATAGCCATATCATGAAAAATCAAGGTGTAAATATACTATTTCTATCGAAGCTTCGATAGTTATGAGGTGTATGTTTTTGTTAATTTATAAACGAAAACGTTATAGCTTTAAGAAAGTTACAGTAAATTTGTTGTTATTTCTTATCTATTTTTTCCTGAAATGCAAAATAAGCTCTTTGTGATGCTTTTTCTTCTGCTTTCTTTTTTGAAGTTGCTCGTGCTCTTGCGATTACTTTGTCGTCTATACTTAATTTAACACCAAATAAGCGCTGACCATCAATGCCATTATCTTCAAAAATGTCGTAATGAAAGATTCTCTTCTCTTTCTGACACCATTCGATAACTAAGCTTTTATAACTAATTACTTTCCCTTCTAGTCGTGCAATATCAACATAAGGTGTAATAACTCTTTTTTGAATAAACTTTTCACAAAAGGAGTATCCTCGGTCTAAATAAATTGCACCTATAAGTGATTCAAAAATATTACCATGAATATTTTCTCCAAAATGCTGAATTGGCACTTTGCTTTCAACAAAACGAACCAGATTTAAGTCTTTACCTAATTCATTCAAATGTTCGCGACTCACAATCTTTGATCTCATTTTGGTCAAATAACCTTCGTCGCCATTTGGTGCTTTATTAAATAAATGTGCTGCAATTACTGCACTTAACATAGCGTCTCCTAAAAACTCTAATCGCTCATAATTTATTGGATGTCCTGCTTCGTCTAATTTATTTGAAGATCTATGCGTAAAAGCTTTCTTATAAAAATCGATTGTAGCAGGTTGAAAACCAAGTATTTTCTGAATAGTGTCAAAAAAAATCCCGTCTTCTAGAGAACGGGATTTAGAAAATATTTTTTTGATAAAATTCATATACAGAAATTAGTCAACTAATTTTTTAAACAATACGCAAGCATTGTGTCCACCAAAACCAAAAGTGTTACTCATAGCAACATTTACTTCTCTATTTTGAGGCTTATTTAGCGTAAGATTCAATGATGGATCAATGTTTTCATCAACTACTGTATGATTAATAGTTGGAGGAACAATACTGTGTTGCATTGCTAAAATAGAAGCAATTGCTTCAATAGCTCCGGCAGCACCAAGCAAGTGTCCTGTCATTGATTTTGTAGAGTTGATATTGATATTTTTTGCATGTTCACCAAAAACAGCACTAATTGCTTTTAATTCGGCAACATCTCCTAACGGAGTAGAAGTTCCGTGTGTATTGATATGATCAACATCTTCAGGATTCATTCCTGCATCTCTCAATGTATTTTTCATTACTGCAATAACACCAATTCCTTCCGGATGTGGAGCTGTTAAATGGTAAGCATCAGATGACATTCCGCCTCCACCAATTTCACAGTAAATTTTTGCGCCTCTGGCTTTTGCATGTTCGTAATCTTCAAGAACCAAAGCTCCCGCTCCTTCTCCTAACACAAAACCATCTCTGGTTGCATCAAAAGGTCTTGAAGCAGTTTCAGGACTTTCATTTCTTGTAGATAAAGCGTGCATAGAGTTAAAACCTCCCATACCAGCAATGGTAATCGCAGCTTCTGAACCACCTGATACAATAACATCACACATTCCTAAACGAATGTAGTTAAAAGCATCGATTAAAGCATTTGCAGAAGATGCACATGCAGAAACAGTAGTATAATTTGGTCCCATATAACCATTACGCATCGAAATGTGTGCTGGCGCAATATCGGCAATCATTTTAGGGATAAAAAACGGATTGAATTTTGGTGTTCCGTCTCCTTTAGCGTAATAAATTACCTCTTCCTGAAAAGTTTCTAAACCTCCAATTCCTGCTCCCCAGATAACACCAACTCTTGTTTTATCGATATTGTCATCAGTAAGTCCGGCATCTTTTATAGCTTCATCACTGGCAGCAACAGCATATTGAGCAAATTTATCTAATCTTCTGGATTCTTTACGATCCATAAAATCTTCAATATTGAAGTTTTTTACTTCACAGGCAAACTTAGTTTTATGCTTCTCTGTATCATAGTATGTGATAGGAGCGGCTCCGCTAACCCCATTCACAAGTGCATTCCAGTATTCCTGGATATTATTCCCAATAGGAGTAAGAGCACCTAATCCTGTTACAACAACTCGCCTTAATGCCATAAAATATGTATTTTGTACTTTAAACAAATAAAACCCACGCTTTCTTAACTGTATTGTTTACTTAAGAGCTATGGGCATTACAATATAAATATATCTTTTTGATTGAAAATCAATCGAAATTTAAATTTTAAAAAAAATAATAACACCCGATTTCTAGAAATTCCAATTTTTTAAAAAACAAATTCCAATTTTGGAACTTGGATATTCAAATTTGGAATTTTTAAAATTCGGGTGCAGTATTATTATTTTTTAGCTTCCTCGATATAAGAAATAGCTTGACCAACAGTAGCAATGTTTTCTGCTTGATCGTCTGGAATTTGAATATCAAATTCTTTTTCGAATTCCATAATAAGCTCAACAGTGTCTAATGAGTCAGCTCCCAAATCATTAGTGAAGCTTGCTTCTGTTACAACTTCGTTTTCGTCAACACCTAATTTGTCTACGATAATCGCTTTTACTCTTGATGCAATGTCTGACATAATCTTTAATTTTAGAATTTAATTTGTTGGCAAAAATAAAAAACTTTATTTTAAAACAACTATTTAGTTTATAAATGTAACACTAATTTATAAAATTAATTTCAAGAAAGACTTTTTAATACTATTTATTTTCGATTATTATTCCGTTTTTTGCATTCTCAAACTAAACTCGATTATGAAAAAAATTATTGTTTTTGCCTCAGGATCAGGAACTAACGCCGAAAATATCATAAAACATTTTGCGAAGACCAAAATCGCAAACGTCGTTTCGGTTTTTACCAATAATGCTTCGGCAAAAGTTATCGAAAGAGCAAAAAATCATCAAATTCCAGTTGAAATTTTCTCAAAAACCGAACTTTTAGAACGAAATGTATTACAAAAAATACAAGAAATCGACCCGGATCTGATAGTTCTTGCAGGTTTTCTGTTGAAATTTCCGGAAAATATAATCGAGAATTATCCTAATAAAATAATCAATATCCATCCGGCACTTTTACCTAATTACGGAGGAAAAGGAATGTATGGAATGCACATACACAGAGCTATAGTAGAGAACAAAGAAAAAGAAACCGGGATCTCTATTCATTTTGTAAATGAAAATTATGACGAAGGTGGCATCATTTTTCAGAAAAGTGTAGCTCTAACAGAAGAAGACACCCCGGAAACAGTAGCTGAAAAGATTCACGAATTAGAACAAAAGTATTTTCCGGAAATCATTTCGAGACTTCTAGAAGAATAGAACTAAAAATTTAAACCATATAAGTAATATAAGATAATTTAAGACTACTGTTTTTAAATCTTAAAATTATATGATACAGAAATGCGACAAAGTTTAAATGAACTTAAACTATAATAAAGAAATATAAGACTCTAAAATTTTAAATGAACTTATATCACTTATATGGTAAACAAAAAAATAAATGACTCACGAAGTACACATATATACTGATGGCGCTGCAAAAGGAAATCCCGGAAATGGTGGTTATGGCGTTGTGATGGAATTAGTAGGAACTCCGCATAAAAAAGAATTCTATGAAGGTTTCCGTTTAACTACTAATAATAGAATGGAACTTCTGGCTGTAATTGTTGGTCTTGAAAAGCTAAAAAAACCAAATATGAAGGTTTTGGTTGTTTCAGATTCTAAATATGTAGTAGATTCTGTCGAAAAGAAATGGGTTTTAGGCTGGGAGAAAAAAAAGTTTGCCGGCAGAAAAAACCCCGATTTATGGAAACGCTTTTTAATTGCTTACAGAAAACACCAAGTCGATTTTAAATGGATTAAAGGCCACAACAATCATCCGCAAAATGAACGCTGCGATGATTTGGCCGTTATGGCATCTATGCAAAAGAATCTTTCTGTCGATGTTTATTACGAAACCATCGGATCAAAAGAATAAAAAAAACGCATCAAATACTTGATGCGTTTTTTTGTACTGATTAAATGCTTACTTATTCTTTATCTAAATCTTTTGCTGTTTTAAATCCTGTCAGAAGTCCAATTCCTGCCATTATAAAAATAATTGAAGGGTAAACCGCTCCGTCTTTAAGAGAAGTGTAAGTGGTAATAAGCAAAGCAAGAAAAATTCCAACACCGCTCCCTATTAATAAGAATGCCAGATTTACTACAAAAATTTTCCAAGCAGGAACTCCTTTTCCTTTTCCTTGCAAAAAGATACTCGCATCTACTCCTTTTTCTATAAGTGCCAAACGCTCTCTATTTCTTGTTGAAAAAATTAAATAAACGATCCCGAAGATCATTAAGAAAAGGCTAATTGGAATTAAAATTTTTTCGTCCATGATATTTTACTTTTAATTGATTGATATACCCATATGACGAGGCTTTTAAAATTGAGGTTACAACATTTAGAAAAAAAATTCAATTTTTAAATTCCAAATTCCAAAAATTGCTGATTATCAGTTAATTTTGAATATGTTTTTCACTAAACAACTTTGTCAAAGTTTTAAACTTTGACAAAGTTCAACACCGCAATTGGAATTTGGAATTTCCTTTTCAAAGTTGGAATTTGGAGTTTTAAAAAAATTGGAATTTATTTTTCAAAATTCTTGTAACCTAAATAAACAAACTGTCGTCCTATATAATATGAGCACACTAAATGATCAACATTATATCGATAAAATCCTGCATGGCGAGACAAATGCTTTTGCCATACTTGTTGATCGTTATAAAGATATGATCTTTACTTTGGCGCTCAAAATGGTAAAAAACCGAGAAGAAGCTGAAGAAGTTGCACAAGATACGTTTATCAAAATTTTTAATTCACTGAATAAATTTAAAGGTGATTCTAAATTTTCGACCTGGATTTATAAGATTGCTTATAATGCCTGTCTAGACAGATTAAAGAAAAGTAAAAAAGAGAATTTAAATATCTCTATAGATGATTTTTCTTCTCATTTAATCAAAACAATGGACAATGCACTAAGCGCTTTAGAAGAAAAAGAACGGAAGCAGACCATTCAAAAATGTTTAAACCTATTGCCAAGTGATGAAAATTTCCTTTTAACTTTATTTTATTTTGAGGATCAAAATTTAGAAGAAATTGGAAAAATCATGAACATATCGGCAAACAATGCAAAAGTGAAATTATTTAGAAGCCGACAAAAATTAGCTGTAATTTTGAGACAGCAGTTAGAACCCGAAATAATAGATTGTTATGAAAGAGAACGATAAAAATATAGAAAATCTTATTGATAAAATGATGTCCGAAAGTACTTTGGAATCACCATCTATTGACTTTACTTCAAAAATAATGTCTCAGGTTTTAGTAGCCGAAAAAAGTAAAATTAAAACCTATAAACCTTTAATTTCGAAACAAATCTGGATGCTTATTGCCGCAAGCTTAGTTGCCGTAATTGTTTACGGTTCTTTGTTTTCAGGAAATGAATACAACATGAAGGCAAGCGACATATATGCAGATAAATTTAATGATCTTATTTCAGGAATTCATATTTCTAAAACAGTGCTGTATGCTCTTTTAATAGTTCCTTTTATGGTTTTGATTCAGATTGGAGTTTTGAAGAATTATTTTGATAAGAAGTACGAGTTGTAGATTATTTAAAAGAATCTTCTCTTTTTCTAATATAATCAATAGCTAAATAACAATCTGAACTTATATCATATCCATTTTTAAATAAAATATAAACTACAGTTGAGTATTCACCTTCTTTTATAATTTTCCGATTAAGTGCTAATCTTTTAGAAACTGTTTCTCTTGAATACTTTTTCAAAAAACCATTAAAACCTAAATCTGAATATTCCTTTTCTATTTTTGAATTTAATTTAAAACTAGAAAAATCAGTATTTTTTTTTAATCTTTTCTTCTCAAGAATAAATGATTTATTCAAAACAGCATCTAAAAAATTTTCAAATGATGTAAATTCTTTAGAATAATATTGATTATGAATATACCATAACTCACTCTTAAAACTTTGATGAATTTCATTATTGTCAGTTACAACATAAAAGTCTAAAAAATTAAAGGCCTTTAAAGATATTATTTCATCCTTACTATCATTTTCATGAGCCAACTTCTCAATCATTTCCTTAGAAAAATTCGGTTCTTTTCTTTCACAAGAAATCAAAAAGCAAAATAACAATAATAAGGTTAGAATTTTCTTCATAAATGAAATTTGATATTTAGACAAATTTAACAAAAACATTCAAAGCATTTTTCGAAAATAAATATTGTAATTTAAATCCAAAAAACATATTTTAATCCCTCAAGAGATTGAAGTATAATTCTCTCATTTACAACAGTTTTATCCCTGAAATCGATATTCTTTTTTTATGAAAATTTTGAGAACTTAAACCGTTGCAATATTGCAACTTATGAAGTATCTTTGCACCCTAATTCGAAATTCATAAAATGAATAAATTATTGATTGTTGGAACAGTTGCTTTCGACGCGATTGAAACTCCATTCGGAAAAACAGATAAAATATTAGGTGGTGCTGCAACGTACATTGGTTTATCAGCATCGTTTTTTAACTTACAATCGGCCATTGTTTCTGTAGTTGGCGACGATTTTCCACAAGAACATTTAGATCTTTTAACTTCAAAAAATATTGATATCTCTGGTATCGAAATTGTAAAAGGAGGAAAAACCTTTTTCTGGAGCGGTTTATACCACAATGATCTAAACTCTAGAGACACTCTTGTAACTGAACTAAACGTTTTGGCTGATTTTCAACCAAAAGTTCCTCAAAACTATAAAGATGCTGATGTTGTGATGTTAGGAAACTTACATCCTTTAGTACAAAGCAGTGTTTTAGATCAAATGGAGAAAAAACCAAAATTAGTAGTTTTAGATACTATGAACTTTTGGATGGATTGCGCTTTACCTGAATTATTAGATGTAATTAAACGTGTAGACGTTATTACAATCAATGACGAAGAAGCAAGACAACTTTCAGGAGAATATTCATTAGTAAAAGCAGCTAACAAAATCCAGGAATTGGGACCAAAATATGTGGTGATCAAAAAAGGAGAACACGGAGCGCTTTTATTCCATAATAGAGAAGTATTCTTTGCTCCGGCATTACCATTAGAAGATGTTTTTGATCCAACAGGAGCTGGAGACACTTTTGCAGGTGGTTTTTCTGGATTTATTGCGCAAAGCGAAAACATCTCGTTTAACAATATGAAAAATGCAATTATTTACGGTTCGAATTTAGCTTCATTTTGTGTGGAGAAATTTGGAACTGAAAGGATGGAAACATTAAGCAAAGCTGAAGTAGCGATTCGACTACAACAATTTAAGTCGTTAACTCAGTTTGACATAGAAATATAATGCCCGAAAGCCTCGATAACTCGGGGCTTTTTTATTACGTTAATACACACAACTTACAACAACACAAAATACAAAACACAATGAGCGACGCTTTAAAACACGAATGTGGTATAGCCTTAGTTAGACTTCTTAAACCGCTTGAATATTACAAAGAGAAATACGGAACTGCTTTTTACGGAATACAAAAAATGTATTTGATGATGGAAAAGCAGCACAACCGTGGACAAGATGGTGCCGGATTTGCAAGCATTAAACTAGATGTTGAGCCCGGACAACGTTATATCAGCAGAGTTCGTTCAAATCATTCTCAGCCAATACAAGATGTTTTTAAACAAATCAATGAGCGCATTAGTGAAGAATTAAAAGCACAGCCTGAAATTGGTGATGATGTTCAAAAAATAAAATCAGAAATTCCATATGTTGGCGAATTATTTTTAGGTCACGTTCGTTACGGAACTTTTGGTAAAAACAGTATCGAAAGCGTTCATCCATTTTTACGTCAAAGCAACTGGATGCATCGTAATCTAATTTTGGCCGGTAACTTTAACATGACAAATGTTAAAGAGCTTTTCGAAAATTTAGTTGAGCTTGGACAGCATCCAAAAGAAATGGCAGATACGGTTACGGTTATGGAAAAAATTGGTCATTTCTTAGACAAAGAAGTAATGCAACTTTATCAAGACTGTAAACAAGAAGGTTACTCTAAAAGAGAAGCTTCTCCGGTAATTGCAGATCGATTGGATATTGCAAAAATATTAGCACGCTCTGCAAAAAATCTTGATGGTGGTTACGCAATGGCCGGATTATTAGGTCATGGTGATGCATTTGTTTTTAGAGATCCTGCAGGAATTCGCCCAGCTTATTTTTATCAAGATGACGAAGTTGTAGTTGTAGCTTCTGAAAGACCTGTTATTCAAACAGTATTCAATGTACCTTTTGAAAGTGTTCAGGAAATTAAACCTGGAAATGCTTTGATTATCAAAAAAAGCGGAAAGGTTTCTATGGATCAAATTTTAGAACCAACCATTAAAAAAGCATGTTCTTTTGAAAGAATTTATTTCTCAAGAGGAAGTGATGCTGAAATCTACCAAGAACGTAAAAACTTAGGGAAACTAATTTTACCTGCTGTTCTTGAATCAATTGACAGCGATACAGATAACACTGTTTTCTCTTATATTCCGAACACTGCTGAAACTTCATTTTATGGTTTAGTCGAAGCGGCTCAGGATTTCTTAAATCAGAGAAAAAACAATTATATTCTAGCTAATAGAAATACGCTAACAGCTGAAACTTTACAAGAATTATTGGCTGTAAAAATTCGTACGGAAAAAGTAGCTATTAAAGATGCTAAACTTAGAACCTTTATTACTGAGGACAGCAGCCGTGACGATTTAGTTGCTCACGTTTACGATGTAACTTACGGAGTAATTAAACCAACTGATAATCTGGTTATTATTGACGACAGTATTGTTCGTGGTACAACTCTTAAAATGAGTATCATTAAAATGATGGATCGTTTAAAACCTAAACGTATCGTAATCGTTTCATCGGCTCCACAAATTCGTTACCCGGATTGTTACGGAATTGATATGGCTAAGCTTGAAGGTCTTGTTGCTTTTAGAGCAGCATTAGCTTTATTGAAAGAAAGAAACTTGTACCATATAGTAGACGAAGTTTATGCAAAATGTAAAGCACAAGAAAACTATATTGATACAGATGTTGTGAATTATGTTACTGCAATTTATGACCAGTTTACTCCTGAGGAAATTTCAGATAAAATTGCCGAAATGTTGAGTTCTCCTGAAATCAACGCTGAAGTAAAAATCATTTTCCAAAAAGTAGAAGATTTACATGTAGCATGTCCTAAAAACTTAGGTGATTGGTACTTTACAGGTGACTATCCAACTCCTGGTGGAAATCGTGTTGTAAACAGAGCTTTTATGAATTTTTACGAAGGAAAAGACGCCAGAGCTTATTAAAAATATATTAACAAAAGGTTAATTTGTGCATTTCATCGGTTTTTTTTGCCGTTCATCCTGTTTGTTTGGTAAAAATGAAAAGCTACAATACTTTTGAAATACCATAACATTAGTAGGTTAAGTTTATGGTAGATTTGGGGCAAAAAGGGTGGAAGAAATTCCACCTTTTTTATTGGAATAAAGTCAAACATTTCTACCACAAGAAATTACGACCCCTTAATACTAAATTATATTC
Organism: uncultured Flavobacterium sp.; assembly: GCF_963422545.1. Classification (NCBI taxonomy): domain Bacteria; kingdom Pseudomonadati; phylum Bacteroidota; class Flavobacteriia; order Flavobacteriales; family Flavobacteriaceae; genus Flavobacterium; species uncultured Flavobacterium sp. Next base: position 64,443 of record NZ_OY730260.1, on the reverse strand, counting down.
CATTAATCGGATATATTTACCATTCATCTGAAAAGTTTTTTTCATCGAAATACCCGCCATACATTTACTGAACCATAACATTAGTAGGTTAAGTTTATGGTAGATTTGGGGCAAAAAAGGCGGAAGAGATTCCGCCTTTTTTATTTTCTTTTTTTATAGAGAAAAGAATAAAGAAAATAGAAACAAGAGGATAGAATATAGAAAAGAGGTTCGAGAAAAACACAAAAATATAGAGATAAAAAAAAAGACGAATAACCGCTAGGCCATTCGTCTTTTTTCTATAATCTTTATTCTATTATCTTCTTACTTGTCTAAAGCAAATCTTCTGGCTACTTCTGTCCAGTTAATTACATTGAAGAAAGCCTCAATATAATCTGGTCTTCTGTTTTGGTAGTTTAAATAATAAGCATGCTCCCAAACATCCATTCCTAAGATTGGAGTTCCATCACAACCAACTTCCGGCATTAATGGATTATCTTGATTTGGAGTTCCACATACATCTAATTTTCCGCCTTTTTGCACACATAACCAAGCCCATCCTGAACCGAATTGTGTTGCACCAGCTTTAGCAAATTTTGCTTTAAACTCTTCAAAAGTTCCAAAAGAAGCTTCAATTGCAGCCAATAAATCACCTGTTGGTAATCCGCCACCGTTTGGAGCCATTACAGTCCAGAATAAATTGTGGTTGTAGAAACCTCCACCATTGTTACGAACTGCAGCGTTTGATTTATCTAGGTTAATTAAGATATTTTCGATTGTTTTTCCTTCTAAATCTGTTCCTGCAATTGCAGCATTAAGATTTGTTGTATATGCATTGTGGTGTTTTGTATAATGGATTTCCATTGTACGAGCATCGATATGTGGTTCTAATGCATCATATGCATAAGGTAATTGAGGTAATTCAAAAGCCATGATATTAGGATTTTATGGTTTATAATAATTTATTCCAAATTTAAACATTTAACTTTGGAATAGAAAATAGTATTTCGTTATTATTAAATTTAATTAATTGATAATTTAATTTTTTAAAACTTAAATACCTGTAAATCTTTATTTTCCGTTAAAAGTGGTCATCGTATTTTCTAATCCGGCTGTTCCAAAAGATTTAATAATTTCTGAAGCCACCTCTAAACGCTCCGGCAATTTTGCTTTTTCTTCTTCATCCCAATCACCCAAAACGTAATCAACTTGTTGCCCTTTTTTAAACTGATCGCTGATACCAAATCTAAAACGGGTGTATTGATGTGTGTTCAAAACCAAATTGATGTTCTTAAGTCCGTTATGACCTCCATCGCTTCCTTTTGGTTTAATCCTAATTGTTCCGAATGACAGGTTTAAGTCATCTGTGATAACAAAAACATTCTCTAAAGGAATATTTTCTTTATCCATCCAATATTTAACGGCTTTACCGCTTAAATTCATATAGGTATTTGGTTTAAGCAGAAAAAAGGTTCTTCCTTTAAATTTATATTCAGCCAAAGCACCGAGTTTTGCGGTTTCAAACGAAAGCCCTTCTTTTTTGGCTAAAAAATCCAGGACTTTGAATCCTATATTATGTCTTGTATTTACGTATTCGGCACCAATATTACCAAGTCCTACGATTAAATATTTTTTCATATTGTCTATGTTCTCTTCTTTTTGTGTTGATGAAAACAGTTTTGTTATCCATTTTATCATGCTTGCAAAAATAGGGTTAATTAGATAATGTGCCAATTTGTTAATTAGATAATTTGTTTTTAACCGCAAAGGACGCGAAGGCTGTTAAAAATCGCACGCAGATGACGCGGATTTAAACAGATTTACGCAGATTTTTTTTGTCAACGTATTTTTTACTCGCATTTTTCTCAGACTGAGCGAAGTCGAAGTCTTTGTAAGTAGCTCGACAATCTAAAAGGAAATACTTTGCGGGACTTCGACTTCACTCAGTCTGACAAGATTGTGTAAAAACCTTTGCAACTTTGTACCTCTGAACCTTTGCTCCTCTTTTCTAATAAAAAACTAAACCTCTGGCTAGCCCTGACAGAAGCGGTATCCTTTTTATCCGCTATTTTGCGGATGAAAAGATATAGCGGATGGCAGGAACGTCTGGTCTTGAAAAACAGAAAGTTTCTGCTTCTAAAAAAAAATAACCACAAAAGAGAAAAGGGCTTCGACTTCGCTCAGCCTGACATTTTAATTAACCGCATTTCAAAAACCTTAGAACCTTAGTACCTCAGCAACTCAGGACCTTTCAAAAAAAAAGCACCAATCTTTCGATTGATGCTTTTTGTATTGATTTGAAAAAAATTATTTTTTCTTTCCTTTTGCAGGAGCTTTTGCAGCTTTTGCAGCTTCTTGAGCAGCTTTCATAGCAGCACGAGAGATTCTTACTTGAGCAACAACTGTGTTGTCCGGGTGCATAACTTTGTATTCTGGAGAACCAACTTTAGTAACATATAATTTGTTACCCATTTCAAGTGGCGTAATATCAGCTTCAACAAAATCAGGAAGATCTTTAGGTAAAGCTTTAACTTTTAATTTACGTGTGTTTAAACGTAAAACACCACCTGCAAGAACACCTTTAGATGTACCAACGATTTTTACTGGAACTTCCATAGTGATTTCTTTGTCATCAAATAATTGAAAGAAGTCAATGTGTAAAATTTTGTCAGATACCGGGTGTACCTGAATGTCTTGCAAAATTGCATTAAATGATTTTCCTTTTCCAAGCTCAATCACAACTGTGTGTGCATTTGGAGTGTAAACCAAGTTTTTGAACGCTGCAGCGTCTGCTGAGAAGTGTACTGCCTGATTTCCTCCGTATAACACGCAAGGAACCGCTCCAGCATTACGTAAGGCTTTAGTTGACACTTTGCCCACGCTTTCTCTTTCTGATCCTTTAATTGTAATCGATTTCATTGTAAAAAAAATATAGTTATTAATAAATATTCTAATTTGCTTTAAGCTTTAAGCAATATGCTTCAGGCTTTTTGTAAAGTGAAATAGCTTACGGCTTAAAGCCTAAAGCGTATTGCTTTTTACATTATAAATTTTCCACTAATGGAATTGTTGTGGTGCACCATGTGCATAACTTCAGCAAAAAGAGGCGCACAACTCACTACTCTAATTTTCTTTGACTCTCTCTTTAACGGAATAGAATCAGTAACGATCAACTCACTTAATTTTGAGTTTTCAATTTTTTCGTAGGCATTACCAGATAGAATTGCGTGTGTACAAATTGCTCTTACGCTTAATGCTCCTTTTTCGATCATTAAATCTGCCGCTTTCGCTAATGTACCACCCGTATCGATCATGTCGTCTACTAGTATTACGTTACGACCTTTTACTTCACCTATTAGTTCCATAGTGTCGATAACGTTGGCTGCTTTTCTTTGTTTGTAACAGATTACTACATCTGATTCCAGAAACTTAGAGTAAGCATATGCTCTTTTTGAACCTCCCATATCCGGAGATGCAATTGTTAGATTCTCTAATTTTAAACTTTCTACATATGGTAAAAAGATTGTAGATGCAAATAAATGATCTACTGGTTTTTCAAAAAAACCTTGGATTTGATCTGCGTGCAAATCCATTGTCATTACTCTTGTCGCTCCGGCAGCATCTAATAAATTAGCTACTAATTTTGCTCCAATCGGAACCCTTGGTTTATCTTTTCTATCCTGTCTTGCCCAACCAAAATAAGGCATAACAGCTGTAATGTGTCTTGCTGATGCACGTTTTGCCGCATCAATCATTAGCAACAATTCCATCAAATTATCTGCAGTTGGAAAAGTTGAGCACACGATAAAAACGCGTAATCCTCTTATTGATTCTTCGTAAGATGGTTGAAATTCTCCATCACTATACGTTGACATCGTTACTTTCCCTAACGGAATTCCGTATTGTTCTGCAATTTTCTCTGCAAGATAAACACTTTGTGAACAAGCAAAAATTTTAGCTTCTGGTTCTAGGTGCGACATTATAATTTGTTGTTTTTGCTCCGCTGCGCTCTGCACAATTCGGCTTTATGATTTTCGTAAAGCCAGACCTGTATAAATGCCTCGGGTGTAGTTAGTTGTGTGTGCTTCGTTTTAACGAGGTGCAAATTTAGAAAATTTATTGGACACTGAAAGGAAAAAATTAAGTATTTTTATTAGAATTTTTAATTTTATTTTTTACATTTGCACCGTGTTAAAGGAATAAGCACAGTTATGGCATCATAATTAACTTATTCTATTGCGTTAAAATAATTGATTTATTTGATTATTTTTTCGTCTGCTAAGCCCGGATGGCGGAATTGGTAGACGCGCTGGTCTCAAACACCTGTGGGAAACCGTGCCGGTTCGACTCCGGCTCCGGGTACGTAAAACCTCTTCAGCAATGAAGAGGTTTTTTTGTTTTTAGAATTTCCCGATATCTTCAAAACAGTAAAAATATTGGCACATCTTTAATATAAAAAAAGAAAAGCAACTGAAGTAATTACTTCAATTGCTTTAAAATCAAATTGGTTTATTTTTTTGACTAAAAAATAGTGTAACCAAATATAAAGTCTATTGCGTTGTATCTTGCAGAATAATTGGAATAATTCATTAATTCTTTTTTTGTATTTAGCCTTGCTTCGACTGTGAATTTGTTTTTGAAGTTATAACCCAAACCAAAAGCTAAATTAGTATCTGATCTACTTTCAAGACTTCCTACACTAGTACTTCCCGGTGTCAAATTAGTATACGTTATTTTAGTATTACCGTTTATCTCAAATGAATAAATAGCATCAATAAAAATTTTTGAGTTTTGATTTAAAAACATATAATGCCTTACTCCAATTGGTAATTGTACAGAACTGTAATTTACTTTTACATTATAAGGAATTTCCGGATTTTCTATAATACTTCCACTAGGCGCGGTATAGTTTTTTTCATTTTGGTATTTTTGATACGTTGGGTTAACAAAGAGACTCCATTTGTTTTTATTAAAAGGGAATATGTATTCTGCTTCAGCGCCAATTTTAAAGACCAATTTATTATCAAATTGAAAATTAAATTTTGAATCACCATAGTCTTTGGCAGATGACGAAACGATACTTACACCTGGTGTTATTTTGACAAAAAATAGTTTTTTGTTTGATTTCGCCTCTTTCATTTCACTTGAAACAGGGTTGATGTTATTGTATTTTATAAAATAATCAATAAGATCAGATTTTTTGTAAGTAACTTTTTGAATTTCTTTTTCAGTTATGTTTGAAGATTTAACATTATTTAAAAGCTGCTTTTTGTATTGATTGTTTTCACTTGTATTTTCTCCATCTTCTCTAAGATAGGTAACATGTACCAATTGCTCTGCAGGAATTGTTTTTGTCGAATAAAAGAATTTATTCGTGTTTCCCTCAGTATAACTATACAAAATTGCACCTCCTTCTATTAATACTTTTAGAAATATTGTTTCTTCTTTCCAATTTGGATTTCTGTCTCTTGGTAATTCTTTTAAATCATCATTTGAATGATCGACTTTTATTTTAAATCTTTTGTATTTGTATTCATTGTCAATGTTAAATTCTTGTACAGTTTCTATGCTTTCAGTTTTAATTTCTGAATCATTGAGCTGCATCTTATACTTAAAATTTGTTGGAGTATTAATCCAATCTGAATTTTTAATATAACATTCAATTTTTTTCCCATCATTCGAAATAAAGTATCCTTTTTCAAATGAGATTTGTGCATTGGCAAAAGTGTAATAAAAGAATAACGTAATTAATACTATTTTTTTCATAAAAAGGTTTTGATTTTTGGGGCAAAAATAACCAAATGAATGGATCTGCAAATCAACAGCTGCCTTTTTATAATTATAATATTTCAATTATAGCCCATGGTTGAAACTGTGGGATATAATTGTGAAATATATTGTGCTCCAACGGTTGAAACCGTGGCAATTTTTACATCTTATTAATGATAATCTCTTAGCGCAATATTACATTTACTTATATAGTTTAAACTTCACAACTCGCCTCATGCAAAACTGGAAAATTGCACGAATTAGCAATAAAACACAATTGATTTGCTTTAAAATGTAAATCTAGAGCTAATTCAATTTGATCTGGATTTGAAATTTTTACCTTCGGATATAATCTAACCTTAACAAAACGTCCGCTTCCATCTGGAGAAACTTCGAGTGTTGCTTCGGCATTGTCTGAATATTCGAGAACTTCTATTCCGTTTTGAGAGCAGACATATAAATAAGACATCATGTGGCAGGAAACCAAACTGCTCAACAGCAAATCTTCAGGATTGTATAATTCGGGATTACCCTTGAAAGCTTTTGCTGCCGAAACTTCTAAAACAGGTTTTCCTTCAATTTTTATTTGATGAGTTTTACTGTAAAACCTCTTTGTTGAATCTGCTGGTTTTTTATTTAAAGTCCAATTTGCTTCTGCTTTAAATAGATGTTTGAATGCCATGATTGCCTTAATTTTTAACGAATATATTATAATCCACCTTCTGATTCTATTTTTTCAATAAACCATTTTGTATTTATCTTTTTCAAGGAATATTTGTAGTTTATTCCACATCTTGGCAGATAAAATCTAACTTCTGAATTAAACTCATCCTTTTGAATAACGTTATATTTAGCTTTATCAATATTTGGCAAATCTTCTTCAAACGTTTCCTGAGTATAAAAAAAACGATCATAATCAAATCCGTATGGCGGACCGTCATTTTCTGGATTTTTCTTAAAATACTCATCTCCTTGAACAAATATTTGTCTTTCATTTTTAAGAAAATTATCCGTTAAAAAATCGCTTTTTTTCAATTCTGTTATATATTTTTCAACTTCATTGAAATTCACAAAATAGTTTTCTGCCTCTTCATTTTCTTCCCCACGCATTCCACCTTCAATTGTATTAAACTTATACAATGTGTCTATATTTTTAATGTACCATTTCATGAAGTTTTTGACTACATCTATTTGTGCTTTATTTTCGACAGAATTGGTATCTGATACTTTATTTACTGATTCAGTTTTAACAATAGCATTATTTTCTAATTTACTTTTGTCTTTATTTTGACAACTTTGAAGAAATAAAATCGAAAATAAAATGTAACTAATTTTTCTGTTCATATTAAGGTTTTTCAGTTTCTCACTATTTATCAAATGTAACAAAGAAAGAATTAAATAAAAAAACCTCGCAAGCATAACTTACGAGGTTTTTAGATAATTACTAAACTAATAAAACTTTGAGCCTGCTTTTATTTACCCCATTTAGTCCAATCCGAATCTGGTCTTTTAAACGGTTCTGATAAAAACTTATTTGCTAATGCATTAAATACTTCCGGATTTGAAGCCGGTGCAAAATGGGTTTCTCCAGGCATAATACATAACTGTGCCTTAGGTATGTTTTCGAAAATTTCTACCGAATGTTCATTTTTAATAACGTCTTTATCTCCTGCTATTATAAGCACTTTTGCTTTAATTTTTGATAAATCTTTAGTTATAATACTAGGTTGATCTACCAAAAGTCCAGCAAGTTGTTTTTGTAGATTCCAATTCTCACTAGTGTCTTTCTCTTTAATTTTTGACGCGATCATTTTTTTCAAGTTCTCAACATCTTTTGTAGCCCACGAATTAATAGCTGTAGAATCAGGTCTTAAATTTGCCCCCATAGCCACAATTTTCTTTATTTTTGACTTACCTGAAATACCCATTTGCAAGCCAACAATTCCACCATCACTCCATCCAATAATACTTATCGAATCTAGTTTTAAGTGATTAACCAATGCTTCCGTATCTTTTGTAATTTGGACATATGTTAGAGAATCCGTTTTCAACTCTGATTTACCTTGCCCTCTATTATCAGCAACAATAACTCTGTATTTACTTTTAAAATAATCAATTTGATTTCCCATTGATTCAATACTTCCTCCGTTTCCATGAATCAATAACAAAGGTTCACCTTTTCCATATTCTTCATAGTAAATTTTAGCACCATTGAGTTCAGCAAACTTTCCAACAGCGGTATTTTTACCATAAGGCGTGTCAAATTTAAAATTCATCTGAACCTGAGCGCTTCCTATTGTACATACGGAATAGGTTAATAACAGAAGTAATAATTTAATTGGGTTTTTCATAAATAAAGCGTTTTTTATAATAGTTATTACGCTAATGTAAGAAATAATTGAACAAATTAACGAAGTCTTTATAAATAGCAATGTGTTTTAATATTTGTAAATAAAAAAAACCTCGAAAGTACTCCTTTCGAGGTTTCTTAGAGAATTACTAATTTACTAAACAAATTCTAAAACTATTTCTTTACTGAGAATTTAAAGGTAGTTTTAGTTTTGTATTTTTCTCCCGGGTTTAAAACCGTTGTTGGGAAGTTTTTCTGGTTTGGAGAATCCGGATAATGTTCTGTTTCTAAACAAAGTCCGGTTCTGTGAGCGTATGTTTTTCCATCACGCGTTGGTAAAGTTCCATCAAGGAAATTTCCTGAGTAAAACTGAATTCCAGGTTCGTCTGTAGTCATTTCCAAAATTCTTCCGCTTGGTGCGTGGTACACTTTTGCAATGATTGTTTTTCCTTTTTCAGGATTGTTCAATACCCAACAGTGATCGTAACCTTTTCCTCTTACTAATTGTTCGTTTTTAGCTTCAATATCTTTTCCAATTAATTTTGGCGTTCTGAAATCGAAAGGAGTATTAGCAACATCTTCTAGTTTTCCTGTTGGAATTAAAGTCGCATCAACCGGAACAATTTTGTCAGCATTTAAAGTCAATTCGTGGTCTAGAATTGTTTTTGTAAAATCTCCAGATAAATTGAAATAAGTATGCTGTGTCAAATTAACAACCGTCTTTTTATCAGTTTCAGCTTCGTACAAAACTTCTAATTGATTGTCATTTGTTAAAGTATAAGTCACAAAAACTTTTAAGTTTCCAGGATAACCTTCTTCCATATCTTTACTTAAATAAGATAATTTTAAAGAAGCTGTTTCACCAGATTTAACTTCATCTGCTTTCCAAACAACATTAAAATATCCTTGTGGTCCTCCGTGCAAAGCATTTGGTGCATTATTTATTGCTAATTGATAGTCTTTTCCGTCTAAAGTGAATTTCCCTTTCGCAATTCGGTTTCCAAATCTTCCAATTAAAGCACCAAAGAATGGGTTCTCTTTTTCGTATTGTGCCAAAGAATTAAATCCGGTCACCACGTTTTCAAAAACTCCCTCTTTATTAGGCACTTTCAAATCTGTAATTCTTCCTCCAAAAGTGATGATGTCGACTTCCATCCCATTTTGGTTTTTCAGTTTATAACTGTCGACTTTTTCTCCTTTAGAAGTTGTTCCGTAAGAAGATTTTTCGATTGTAACCTTAGCTTTTTGATCTGAAGAAACTGTAGTGTCATTCATTTTTTTATCGTTTTTGCATTGAACTGAAAGTGTAACCAAACTCATTAGGCTGATTCCAAAAAAACAACGTTTTAATACATTCATAAATGATAATTTTTGATTATTGTAAAATGTGAAATGTAAGATATAAAAAAATTAAAAGCGACAAAACAAAACCTTTGGACCTTTGCCTCTTTGAACCTTTGTACCTTAATTATAGTCCATGCTGAAACAAATGGAAATATGCTTCGTTAGCATTGATCTTATCTTTAAACTCTCTTACCGTCGTTTTTTCGTCAATAACCAATAATTCGATTCCGGCGATATCCGCGAAATCTTCCATGTATTCTGTTGTCAATGACTGACTGTAAACGGTATGGTGCGCTCCACCGGCTAAAATCCAGGCTGTTGCTGCGATATCAAGATTTGGTTTACAATCCCACAAAACTCTCGCAACTGGTAATTTTGGCAATTCAGCCATTGGTTTAACCGCCTCAACTTCGTTTACAATTAAACGGAAACGAGTTCCCATATCTACCAATGAAACATTAATTGCATCTCCTGCAGGTGAATTAAATACTAAACGAGCCGGATCTTCTTTTCCACCAATTCCTAAAGGATGAACTTCGCAAGAAGGTTTCCCATCAGCGATAGAAGGGCAAATTTCTAGCATGTGTGATCCTAAAACATAAGATTTTTGCGGTGTGAAGTGGTATGTGTAATCTTCCATAAAAGAAGTTCCACCCTCAAGACCAATATTCATTACTTTTAATGCTCTTACCATTGCAGCCGTTTTCCAGTCTCCTTCTCCTCCAAAACCGTAACCATCTGCCATTAATCTTTGTGTTGCGATTCCCGGTAATTGTTTCCAGGCTCCTAGATTTTCAAATGTATCTGTAAAAGCGCCAAAACCTCCTTCTTCAAGAAAAGCTCTTAATCCCAATTCGATTTTTGCCGCTTCCGCTAAAGAACTTCTTTGTGCTCCGCCTTCTTTTAAAGAATTGGTTAAAGTATAAGAAGACTCATAAACCGCTAATAAATCAGCTAGTTGTTTGTCTGTTACCTTTTCGATATGTTTCGTTACATCAGAAGAATCGTATCCGTTTACACAAACTCCAAAACGAATTTGAGCTTCAACTTTATCTCCTTCTGTAACGGCAACTTCACGCATATTATCTCCAATACGAGCTACTTTCAAGTTTTGAAGTTCATCCCAACCTAAAACGACTCTTGACCAGATTCCTAATTTTTTCTGAACTCTTTCATCTTCCCAATGTCCTACAACAACTTTACGCTTTTTGCGCATTCTTGACATGATAAAACCAAATTCACGATCTCCGTGTGCCGATTGGTTCAGGTTCATGAAATCCATATCGATACTTCCCCACGGAATTTCAGCATTATATTGTGTATGTAAATGACATAATGGTTTTTTCAAAATGCTCAAACCGCCAATCCACATTTTTGCTGGTGAAAAAGTATGCATCCAGGCAATAATTCCGATACAGTTTTTCTCTGAATTTGCGGCCAAACAAACATCTAAAATTTGCGATGGAGATTTCACCACATCTTTGTAAACCACTTTTACCGGAATACTAGATGATGCATCTAATCCTTTTGCAATTATCTGCGAATGTTCTGCTACTTTTCTTAATGTTTCTTCACCGTATAATTCCTGGCTTCCTACTACAAACCAAACTTCTTTTTGAGATATATCAATCATGTTTAATCGTTTATTTGTTGAATTGTTTAATCGTTTGCAGGTTCTAAAAATCTAAAATCTGCATTCTAAAATCTAAAATCCTTACTGTCCGTAATACGAATCTTTTCCGTGTTTACGATTGTAATGTTTTTTAATTAATGAATCTTTTAATTTTGGCGCGTTTGGGTTTATTTGTAAAGTCAAATAGGCCATTTCGGCTACAACTTCCAAAACTTTACTGTTGTAAACTGCTTTTGCAGCGTTTTTTCCCCAAGCAAACGGACCGTGATTTCCTATCAGGATCATTTCTACCTCTTCGTATGAAAGATTTTTTTCTTTGAAACAATCCAAAATCTGAATTCCGGTATTGTGTTCATAATTTCCTTCAATTAACGAATCTGCCATTGGCGGAGCGCAAGGAATATCGGCTGTTAAATGGTCTGCGTGCGTTGTTCCAAAAATTGGAATATCTCTTTGTGATTGTGCCCACGCCACAGAATAAGTTGCGTGTGTATGTGCAACGCCACCAATATTTGGCCAGTTTTTGTATAAATATGCATGCGTTTTAGTGTCTGATGACGGACGCATAGTTCCTTCAATAATGTTATTATCAAAATCAACAATTACGATATCTTCCGGCTTTAAATCTTCGTACGGAACACCGCTTGGTTTAATAGCAAAAACACCATTTTTTCTGTCCACGGCACTCACATTTCCAAAAGTATATACCACCAAATTCAATGCATTTAACTGCATGTTGGCTTCGTAACATTCTTGTTTTAAATCTTTATAAAGAGAGCTCATGTTCCGATATTTTAAGGTTTGGATCTGCAAAAGCGCTTAATTGTTCGTATCCCAAAAGCAGTTTATGATAGGCTGCTACTTTGTCTAATTGAGGAAAATATTCTCCGTCGAAATCACTTCCTATTTTTTGGCTTGCTTCGATTACGTTTGGATAAATTCCTGCTGCAACTGCTGCGTAAATTGCTGCACCTAAAGCTGGAGTTTGATCTGAAGCTGCAATTTTAATTGGCTTGTTTAAAACATTTGCCAATGTCTGCATGATAAAAGGAGATTTACGGGCAACGCCACCAATTCCGATAACACTATCGATTTTTACTCCTTCTTCTTCAAAACGATCTACAATTTTCTTCGCTCCAAAACAGATTGCGTTTACTAAAGCTTTAAAAATATGAGGTGCTTTTGTTCCTAAAGAAAGATTTGAAATCGCGCTTTTTAATTCCTGATTAGCATCTGGAGTTCTACGTCCGTTAATCCAATCTAAAGCAATTGGAAGACTTTCTGAAACCGGAATTTTCTCCGCTTCTTTCGTTAATTCTACAATTAATTTATCGCTGAATTCTTCTCTTAATTGTTCTTTTTGGGCATCATTTAAAACAGATGAAGAACCTAATAAATGTTCTGTTGGCCACAACAATAATTCTTTGTACCAAGCCAATAAATCGCCAAAAGCAGATTGTCCTGCTTCTAAACCAATAAAGTCCGGAATTACAGATCCGTCAACTTGCCCGCAGATTCCGCGAACGGTTTTAGTTCCTACTTCATCATAAGAACCAACCAAAATATCGCAGGTTGAAGTTCCCATAACACGAACTAAAGTATTTTCTCCAATTTTAGCTCCAACCGCTCCAGAATGCGCATCGAATGTTCCAACAGCCACAACTGTTTCTGTAGAAAGTCCTAAACGATCTGCCCATTCTTTGCTTAAATTCCCTGCTGATAAATCTGATGTATAAGTTTCATCATATAAATTACTGCGAAGCTGTGCTAAATATGGATGTAATTTTTCTAAAAACTCAATCGGAGGAAGTCCATTCCAGTCTGCGTGCCACATGGCTTTGTGTCCCGCTGCGCAACGGCTTCTTTTAAAGGTTTTTAAATCTTTATCTTCAATTAATAAATACGTCATTAAATCGCAATGCTCCATCCAGGTATGTGCTGCATTTCGAACCGCTTCATCTTCTCTCGCAATGTGCAGGATTTTTGCCCAAAACCATTCAGATGAATAAATTCCGCCTACATATTTAGTTACATCTTCTCCGCCCCAGCTTACTGCCAATTCGTTGATTTCGTTTGCTTCATTTATAGAAGTATGATCTTTCCATAAAACCATCATTGCATTTGGATTTTCTTCAAAACCTTCTGTCAATGCTAATGGAATTCCATCTTTTGTAACGGGAACCGGAGAAGATCCTGTTGTATCGATACAAATTCCACGAACCAGTTTTGGATCAACTTTACTCTCTTTTATAACAGTTTGAATCGTAATTTCTAAACCTTCAATATGGTCTAAAGGATGCTGACGAAATTGATTTGCAGCCGCGTCACAATATTGCTTGTTTTTCCATCTTTTGTAATGAGAAACATTAGATGCTAATTCCTGTCCATTCTCAGTATCGATAAGCACCGCACGAACAGAATCTGTTCCGTAGTCTAATCCTATTACGTAATTTTTCATTCGAAATTAATTTTAAATAATAACAAATATAATTATAAATAATTCATAAGTGTGTAAAAAACACTTAATAAAAATGAAGGCTTGAATTTTTACAAATAATGCATCAAAACAATGGTTTAAGATCAAAACAAAAAATAAATGTCAGTATTACATTTATTGTATTGAGATTATTTCATCTTAATTTTCAAAACGGTAACAGAGTATGCCGGAAAACCATATTGAACTTTATTTCCAGATACTTTAAATTCACTTTCTTTTGGGCTGATTTTAGTCGGATTTTCAAAAGAGTTCTCGTCATTTATTCCGTCTCCTTTTAAAATTACTGCCGTTCCTTTTGTGTCTAATTTTGCTCCTTTTACATCAATTGATACATTTTGAGCCGATGCAGAAGTATTCACAATTTTCAGAATTACTTCTTTAGAATTCACATCTTTTACCGCTGATGCAAACAAATCATTTTGGCCTGTAACTGCTTTTCCGTCTTTTGTAATGTTGATTAAGTCTGTTCCTTTATTGTTTGAAAATAACTTTTGAACATAATAGTTTGGAGTTCCGTATGATTGTAAATTATTAAACCAAATCATATCCGGAGTCCATTGCCAGCCTTCTACTTGAGCCAATAAAGGCGCATAAGATGTTAATTGAACAACCTCAGCATTACGCTCCATTCCTGTCATAAAAGCAGCTTCAGAAAAAGCACATTCCCAGTTGTTTTTATTTTCCGGACTTGCAATCGCAACACTTTGTGCCGCATATTCTCCTGCAAAAATCTTTGGCCCTTTTCGGTCATAATTATCGTAGCGCGTTACGTTTTTACGAAACCAAGCTGGATCTTTATAATAATGTTCGTCAACGATTTCAGCGTTTAACTGTTTCAATTCTTTCATTCCATAATCATAAAAATCTCCATCAGGAAAAGGTCCAGTTCCTGAAACAATGGTAATGTTTGGATATTTTGATTTGATGGCTTTTTGAAACACTTTGAAACGCTCGATATAATCGGGTCCCCATTGTTCATTTCCAACTCCAATAAATTTTAAATTGAAAGGTTTTGGATGTCCCATATCGGCTCTAACTTTTCCCCATGCCGTTTCTGTTCCGCCATTTGCAAATTCAATCAAGTCTAAAGCATCCTGCATATAAGGATCTAACTGATCCATCGGAACTAATTGCCCTGTATTAAACTGACATGCCATTCCGCAACTTAAAATTGGAAGCGGAGAAGCGCCAATATCTTCTGAAAGCTGAAAATATTCGAAGAATCCTAAACCAAAACTCTGGAAATAATCCGGCGCTGGTCTGTGTGCAAATTCCATATTCCAACGGTTAATTGCTGTTTCTCTTTCTTCAACATTTCCTACTGATTTTTTCCATTGATAACGTTCTGCCAAAGTTCTTCCTTCAACAATACAACCACCCGGAAAACGTAAAAATCCCGGTTTTAAATCGTATAATAATTGCACTAAATCTTTACGAAGTCCGTTTTTTCTTCCTGCCCAGGTATCTTCGGGAAATAAGGAAATATTATCCAGATCGATTACTCCATTTCCTTCAAAAGTAATTTTCAGTTTAGCTTTAGCTTCTGTTGCATTTGCTGTTAACTGTGCCGTATAATTTGACCATTCAACTGATGTTGGAACTACAGAAGTTTCTCCTAAAACTTTATTGTCTTTATCTATAAACTGAAATTTAATTTTCGAAATGTTTCCGGATATTTTAGATGCTTTTAGAGACAGATTGTATTTCAGGTCTTTTTTAATTCCCATTCCTCTGAAACCTTCATTAATCAACTCATATCCTGCTGCATCATTAATGGTTACTCTGCAGTAATTATGATTCGTTCCTTTTTGAGAATACTGAATTACAGTTGCAATTCCGGATTGTTGGTTTAGTTTATGACGGTCGCTGTTTGGCTCGTTCCATCCCATCATTGGAAATAAAAATTCAAACGATCTGTTTTTGATCATTTCAGCATATAAACCTCCATCGGCAGCAAAATTGATGTCTTCAAAAAATACTCCGTACATCGTGGGCTGAATTTTTGTGATTGTTTTGGATGCATCAACCTGAAGATTATTTTTTTGTGCCGAAGTGAAAAAACTGCTCAGCAATACACCGAAAAGGGTTATTTTGGTAATTAAATTGGACTTCATTCTTTTATGTTTTGTGTGTTTTATGGCACACGGATGACGCGGATAAAACGGGTTTTTATTTTTATTTTTTTAAGCAGATTCTCCAATTTTTGTTTCACGCAGATTGTGCAGATTTTCTCCTTTAATCCTTTATATCTTGTTTCTTGCTTCTATAATCTATTTTCTATATTCTTAATTTTTAATTCTCTTTGTAATCTAGCCAGACTTTCATTTTGCCAACTCCTCGGTTTGACCAGCTGTAATACGGAATTGCTTTGAATTTTTCATTTTCGATCACATTAACGCCTTGCAATAAATTGGCTTCTTTTTTTACTTTGAAAATATCTCCAGACGCTACATTTATTTTATCGAAATTGGTTTTGTTGTCAATTTCTTCTACTGCATAAACTATTGGTCCATATTCTAAAGAAACTTTGTTTTTATTGGTTTCTACTTTTGAATTTGTTTCTACTTCCTGAACTTCCATTGGAAAATTAAGATTGATTTTATCTCCTTTTTTCCAATTTCTTGAGATTACGAAATAACCGTCTTGTGGCTGAATTGTTAATGTTTCTCCATTCAGACTAATTGTTGGCTTTTGAGTTGAAGCTTTTTTATAAGAATATAAATCTCCCGGCAAAACTTCATTTCTTGCCCAGCCTGGAACTCTAAATTTGATTGTGAATTGGCTTTCTTTTTTCGGATTTACCGAAATAGCAATTTTCCCATTCCAAGGATATTCTGTTTGCTGTGAAATCTGTAAATCGGTTTTTCCTAAAGTGAAAGATGCGTTATTTGAAGCATACAAATTCACATATAAAACATCTTTTGATTTTGAATAAATAAGTCCCGGAATCGAAGGAATAAATCGGATTAAATTGGTCGGACAACAAGAACAGTCAAACCAAGCCTGACGCGTGCAAGAACCTCTGTTTGATTTAAAAACGCCATCGGCTTCTAAGGCATTTGGATAGAAAAATTCCTTTCCGTCTAATGAAATTCCTGAGATTAATCCGTTGTACATGGTTCTTTCTATCACATCAAAATATTGTGATTTTCCGTATAAATTATGCAATCTGTGGTTCCAGTATACATCGCCAATTGCTGCGCAGGTTTCGTTGTATGCCGTTAGGTTTGGCAATTCATAATTGGCTCCAAAAGCTTCTCCGTCGTGTCTTGAACCAATTCCGCCAGTGATATACATTTTTTTGTTGACCATGTTGCTCCACAAATTATTTACGGCATCACTATAGCCTTTATCTTTTGTCATCGCAGCAATATCTGTCATTCCTGCGTACATATAAACGGCACGTACGGCGTGGCCAACTACTTCATTTTGCTGGATTACCGGAATATGATCTTGTGCATATTCACCATATAATTTATGATTATTCGGGTTTCCGCGATTGTCCAAAAAGTATTTGGCTAACTTTAAATAATCTTCTTTTCCGGTAATTTGATACAACTTTATCAAACCTGTTTCTACAATTTGATGTCCCGGAACTCCTTTTACCTGACCTGGTTTATCACCAAAAGTTTTGACTAACAAATCGGCATTTTTGATGGCGATATCTAGAAAGTTTCTTTTTCCGGTTGCTTCATAATGTACGACAGCGGCTTCAATTAAATGTCCTGCGTTGTAACATTCGTGGCTTACTTGCAGCGATTCCCAACGTTTTCCTTCAATAACCGGAACCCAAGCTGCTGGTGGTTTTGCTGGATTTATGGTTCTCCATGTTGTTAGATAACCGTCTTTTTCCTGACCAATTTTTACAATGGCAATAAGCGAATCCAAAACGCGATCTAATTTTGGGTTTGGTGCGCTTATTAAAGTGTTCGAAGCACCTTCGATAATTTTATAAACATCCGTATCATCAAAAGGCATTTGTCCTCGAACTTCTCCGGTTTTTTGTTTTCCGGCGATTAAGAAATTTTCGAAACGACCTTCTTCATTACATTTTTGAATGGCGTATGCAATTGTAACTTCCTGCACTCTTTTGATAATAGGCAACCAAAAAGAATCTGTCAATTTTACATTTTGAATGTTTACCGGTTCTATTTCGTAACCTGCTTTTAAAACAGAAGTTTTGCTCGATTGCGTCACATCATTTTTGGTTTCTTTACAGGAAATCAAAATCAGAAATGCGATTAAAATTGGTATTAAAGTGAAAGTATATTTTTTCATCTTTTATTTTCCTTCTAAAACAATTACTGAGAAAGGAGGAATAGTAATTTCAAGTTTTCCTTTTTTATTTTCGAAACCTTTAAAAACTGTTGGTACAATTTTGTTTGGTGTATCGAATGAATTATAATCCTGTAGTTTTGCCGATGTTAAAACTGTTGCTGTAAAGTTTTTAACTCCAAGATTGTTTGTGTCGATTTCTATTTTGTTTTTGTTTTTAGCATCTACATTTACTACTGAAATATGAACGGCTCCGCTTTTATCTTTTGAAGCTGATACTGATACCGCTGGAAGTGTTTCTCCTTTAACGGTATACAATGGTGATTGAAAACTGATTGGCAGTAATTTTGCATCTTGATGAACGTTATACATTTTCATTACGTGATACGTTGGAGTTACAATCATTTTTGCTTTATCGGTAAGAATTACGGCTTGCAGAACGTTAACACATTGTGCCAAATTTGCCATACGAACTCTGTCTGCATGATTATTGAAAATGTTTAAAGTTGCTCCAGCCAAAACAGCATCGCGCATAGTATTTTGCTGATATAAAAATCCTGGGTTTGTCCCTTTTTCTACTTCGTACCAGCCGCCCCATTCGTCTACAGCCATAGCTACTTTTTTCTCTGGATCGTATTTGTCCATTACTACTGCATGTTTCGTTACCAGTTCTTCCATTTTTAAGGCAGACTGCATGGTTTTGAAATATTCCTCTTCAGAAAAATTTACTCCGTCTCCTTTTTTACCCCAGTCTATTACGGCATAATGGTGAACACCGACTCCCCCTAACATATTTAGCGGAATATTTTTCATTAAAACTTCTGTCCAGTTGTAGTCGCTGCTGTTTGCTCCAGATGCGATGCGGATGATCCCGCCTGAATTATTCCAGTCTGAAATAAAAGTGGCAAATTTGCGGTATTCTCCAGCGTAATAATCTGCAGTCATGTTTCCTCCACAGCCCCACGCTTCATTACCAATTCCCCAAAATTTCACTTTCCATGGTTCTGTTCTTCCGTTCTTTTTGCGTAGATCACTCATTGGGCTTTTACCTCCAAAATTGGTATACTGCACCCAGTCTGATAATTCCTGAACGGTTCCATTACCTACGTTTCCAGATAAATATGGTTCTGCTCCCAGTACTTCACAAAGATTTAAAAAGTCATGTGTTCCAAAGCTGTTGTCTTCAGTTACACCACCCCACCATTGGTTTACAATTGTAGGTCTTTCTTGTTGTGGTCCAATTCCGTCTTTCCAGTGATAAGTATCGGCAAAACATCCTCCGGGCCATCTTAAATTTGGAATTTTTAATTCTTTTAAAGCAGCGATAATATCATTTCTAACTCCTTTTGTGTTGGGTATTTTTGAAGTATCCCCCACAAAAAAACCACCATAAATACAGCGTCCTAAATGTTCGGCAAAATGTCCATAGATGTTTTTATTGATCGTTGGCGCATCTGCATTGTTTTTTATAGTTACTACTGTAACTCCGCCTTGAGCGAAACTAACCTGATTACAAAGTGCAATAAGAAATGTGATTAAAAGTGCTTTTTTCATACGAGGGTAATATTTGTTTTTTATTGGAATATGGTATCGCCTCTTTATTATTTTGATTTTGAATCATGGCGATTTCATAATGTGTTTTATAAGTTAAACAGAGGAAAGCGTTATGATACTTTCCTCTAAATAGTGTTTTTAATAAGAAAGTGCACGCCATAAATAGTTACCGAAGAAGCATCTTTTAAAACCTGCATAGATTCAATTTCTCCCGGCGCACAATCATAAGTGTTAATTTTACATTTGTAAATTTAACTAAAAAAAAGCCTTAAAAACAAATTAATATGGCAAAAAAAGCAGCAAAAAAAGCTCATTCTGTAAATTAAATGTGAAAACAACATTTAAAAATTAATGTATTTTTCAAAAAAATAGTCTTTTTTGAATGTAATTTGTGTAAAATCAAAACTTTAAGCTAAAAAGCAACTTTTTAATCAAAAATCTCCTGTTTTGAAAAAAAATCAAAAAACTTAAAAATGAAGACTTTAATGACTTTTTTATTACCAAAAAAAGAATGTTCTTGCAAAAAAAATCTTGTTTACTGTGTTAAATTTTGACTCAGATTTACTCTTTTATTCTAAAAAACGACTTAATTTAGTCTCGAAAACGATTGAAAAGAGAAATTTTAAGATTCTTACCCAAATTAAAAGTTATCTTTTTTAACACTAATTTGTCATCAGTTAAAATTAAGTGTATTATATACATTAATAAAATTATGATACGAATTAGGAAGTTTATATATTTACCAATAAAAACAAACATATGCTAAACAGTTATAGCTCTGCAGACAAAGCTTTATTAGCAGTAGATTGCATCATTTTTGGATTCGATAATGAAGGTTTAAAAATACTTTTGATCAAAAGGGATTTTGAGCCCGAAAAAGGAAAATGGTCCTTGATTGGTGGTTTCCTAAAACGTGACGAAGTATTAGATAATGCTGCTACCAGAATTTTGAATACATATACTGGTTTAAACGATATTTACATGGAGCAGTTATATGCTTACAGTGAAATAGATCGTGATCCTGTCGAAAGAACCATTTCGGTTTCTTATTATGCATTGATTAATATCGAAAACCATAATGCCGAATTAATAAAAAATTACCACGCGCAATGGTTTAGTGTTGCTGATGCGCCAAACTTAATTTTTGACCATAACGAAATGGTAGATCATGCCATTAGAAGATTGCGCTACAGAACATCAATAAAACCTATTGGGTTTGAATTGCTGCCTGAGAAATTTACTATGCGTCAATTATTAGAATTGTACGAGGCAATTTTAAGCAAGGAATTAGACAAAAGAAACTTTATCAGTAAAATTAATTCGTTGGAAATCCTGAATAAATTAGAAGAAAAAGACATGCAATCGTCTAGAAAAGGATCTTATTTGTATACGTTCAATAAAGAAAAATACGAAGAGAAATTATTGAATGATTTTGTGTTGAATTTATAAGAAAAGTTTAGCCCGCGGATTTTTACGGATAAAACGGGTTTACACTGATCTTAATTTTTTTTCTGGAAAAGTCTATATTTTTTTTCACGCAGATTTAGCAGATTGTGCGGATTTTTTTATTCTAAATATCTGCCGAATCCGCTAAATCTGCGAGAAAAAACTGCTCTTCAATAAAAAAACAAAACCCTGAAAGCCACAAACTCTCAGGGTTTTTTCTTCAATAAAACTACTATTAAAAAACTAAACAAATTATTCTTTTTAAATTCTGCCACAGATTAAAGGATTAAAATGATTAAAAAAAATCTGTGTTAATCTGTGTAATCTGTGGCTGGAAAACTATAATCTAACTATTCCCTTTTTGGTAATCTGCCAGGAAAGTAGCTAAACCAATATCCGTTAACGGATGTTTTAATAAACCTTCAATTGCACTCAATGGTCCCGTGATAACATCAGAACCTGTTTTGGCACAATTAATAATATGCATTACATTACGAACAGAAGCTGCCAGGATTTGCGTTTCGAAACCATAATTGTCATAAATCAATCTGATGTCTTCGATCAAAACCATTCCGTCAGTCGAAACATCATCCAGTCTGCCAATAAATGGTGACACATAAGTTGCTCCGGCTTTTGCTGCCAATAGAGCCTGACCTGCAGAAAATACCAAAGTACAATTTGTTCTGATTCCTTTATTTGCAAAATATCGAATTGCTTTTACACCGTCTTTTATCATCGGAATTTTCACCACAATCTGCGGATGTAACGCTGCTAATTTTTCACCTTCGGCAACCATTCCGTCAAAATCTGTTGAGATAACTTCGGCGCTCACATCACCATCTACCAATTCGCAAATTTTTATGTAATGATCTAAAATATTTTGTGCGCCTGTAATTCCTTCTTTTGCCATCAATGACGGGTTTGTGGTTACACCATCTAAAACGCCTAAATCATTGGCTTCTTTAATATCTTTTAAGTTTGCTGTATCTATAAAAAATTTCATGTCTTTCTATTATTTTGATATGTTGTAATTATTTTTTTCCAAATATTTAAGGATTTCTTCGCTGGCATTTTTACTGGTAAATCCAAATTTCTGATCTAAAACAGAAGCTGGAGCCGAATATCCAAAATGATCTAATCCGAATACTTGTCCTTTGTTTCCAACCAAATTTTCCAAATTAACAGGAAGTCCCGCTGTAAGTCCGAAAACTAATGCATCATTTGGAATAACACTTTGTTGATATTCTTTTGATTGTGATCTGAAAAGTCCTTCTGAAATAATTGAAGCTACATTTATTTTTATTTTAATGATTTGCTCCAACTCGTTTGCGGCTTCAATAAGTGTTGCCACTTCAGATCCATTTGCAATTAAGGTAATATTTGGATTTTGAGTTTCTTTTACCAAATAACCACCTTTTTTTGCCTGAGTTGCTTCTTCAAATCTTGACTTTCCATTCGTTGGAAGATCTTTAATATCTTGTCTGGAAAGAATTAATCCTGTTGGTGTTTTTTTGTTTTCTAATGCCATTTGCCAGGCTACAGAAGTTTCAACAGCATCAGCAGGGCGTAAAGCCAATAAACTTTGATCTCCAGAATGATTTTTGATTTTTTCTAATAATCTTATCTGGGCTTCTTGCTCGATTGGCTGGTGCGTTGGTCCATCTTCGCCCACGCGGAAAGAATCATGTGTCCAAACATATTTTACGGCTAATTCCTGAATTGCTGCCAAACGAATTGCCGGTTTCATATAATCTGAAAACACAAAAAATGTAGCCACAACCGGAATAACTCCGCCATGAAGCGCAATTCCGTTAGCGATTGCAGCCATTGTTAATTCGGCAACACCCGCTTGTAAAAATCCTCCGTTAAAGTTATTCTTTTTTAAAACCGATGATTTTTTCAGGAAACCATCTGTTTTGTCACTGTTCGATAAATCGGCAGAAGAAACAATCATGTTTTCTATATTCTCTGCCAAATATCCTAAAACTGCTGCCGAGGCATCGCGCGTTGCAGCATTTGCTTTTTGAACAACAGTACTAAAATCCAACTTTGGCAAATCACCGTTAAAGAACTGTTTTATCTTTTCGGCTAATTTTGGATTTTGATTTTCCCAAGCCAAAATTTGCGTTTTTCTTTCTGAAGCTTCTTTTGTTTTTTGTGCTAAAATCGTTTTATAATGAGCTGCAACATCTTCATAAACTGCAAATGAATCTTCTGGATTTGCACCTAAATTCAGTAACGTTTTTTCAAAATCTGCTTTTGTAGCTCCAATAGGCTTTCCGTGCAATTCGCATTGTCCCTCGTACATTGTTCCATCGGCGGTAACACAGCCTTTTCCCATAATGGTTCTTCCAATAATTAAGGTTGGTCGTTCCAATTCGGCATGCGCAGCATTTAATGCTGAACGAATATGAGTATGATTATGACCATCAATTGTGATCACTTTCCAACCCCAGGATTCGTATTTCATAGCCGTATTTTCGGTCGTAACCTCATCTGTCATTGACGAAAGCTGCACATCATTTGAATCATAAAACATAATAAAATTGTTCAATCCTAAATGTCCTGCAATACGTCCGGCTCCTTGCGAAATCTCTTCCTGAACCCCTCCATCAGTTATAAAACCATAAATTTTATGATCGAATAAATTCTCAAATCTTGCCGATAAAAACTTGGCTGCAATTGCAGCTCCAACACCCATTGCGTGTCCTTGTCCTAATGGTCCTGACGTATTTTCGACACCTCTTTTTACATCAATTTCAGGGTGTCCCGGCGTTACAGAACCCCATTGTCTGAAATTTTCTAAATCTGCTTTTTCATAATTTCCCAACAAATGATATTGGGCATACATTAATGCGGAAAGATGACCGGCATCCATAAAAAATCGGTCTCTAAAAATCCAATGCATATCTGTTGGATCGTATTTTAGGTATTCAGAATATAAAATATGCATAAAATCGGCGCCACCCATTGCTCCTCCCGGATGGCCTGAATTTGCTTTTTCGACCATCGAAATGGCTAAAGCACGTATATTATCTACAGATAATTGGTCTATTTTGTTGTTCATCTCTAAGTAATAATTTGAAATCTTTTGGTTGGTTTAATAGCGTAATTTTATTTGTTTGCTCTGAATTTCAATATAAAAACAATTCTATAAATTTAAAACAGAATCAAATTAAATAATAAGTGTGAAATTTACATTTACAAATGTATGTAAAATAATTCCACAAAAACAAAAAAATTGTTTCGTTATTTTTTTTTGCCAATAAATTGGTCTAACATCCTTACGGACAATGTCATTAAGTTAAGGGGGAATCTATAAAATTACTTAAAAGTTTAATCAAGAAAGTAATTAGAAAAATCTGTTTTTATCAGCGTTTTCGCTTTAGCGAATCAGTAAAATCAGCGTCTAATTTTGACGCGGATGAAACAGATTTACTTCGTAAAAGCGCGGATAAAAACGGATTTGATTTGCAATAATTTTATTTTTTAAAAGCTTAACTTAATCACATTGCCTTACGGGACGAGATTTCTCACAATGCATTTTTTTTCTACCAATGAAATGTTCCAATGTAACAAATTGTTTTTGGCTAACTCTTTTTGATTTTAAAAGTCTGAAACCTCGAAAAACGGATAGCGGGATTAGCTACTAAAAAAAATTATAAAACTGCTTCTTACAAAGAATTTCGCATAATCAAAGAAGACTTATTTTCGATTTGGTCTTTATTTCCTTTAAGAACCATCTCTGCCAGAATTTTTCCCATTGTTTCAAAATGTGTAGAAATGGTTGTAATTCCGTTTGCTACAATCTTTTTTAACGGAGTTTCATTATAAGATATAATTCCAAAATCGACACCAAGTTTCAAATGTTGATCTCTGGCGCTTTCAATTACGCGAACCAAATCTCTGTCATTCGGAATTATATAAAGGTCTCCTAATGTAATTTCTCTATCTGTAAACTCCGTTATGATTTCATATTTAAAGTTATATTCGGTGCAAAAATGTTCAAATCCCATTTTCATTCCAAGAGGTTCTCTAAAGCCAGGAAAGATCAAAATTAGCTTTTCATATTTATTCAATTTCACTTTTCCTTTAAACAAACCTTCAAAAATATCTTTTTGGTGATTTTGATAAATAGCTGGATATAATTTTAAATCAGGATTGGTCTGGTCCAAAATAATTACCTCATTTACTGGTAGGGTTTTTAAAATATCTGCCACACCAGCCAAGTTGGTTGGCATAATAATGTATTTGGTATAATTTCCGTTACTATCATTTATTAATTTTCGAAATACCTGAGCATTGAAATGATGGAAGAAAATATCGACTTGTACATTCTTTCCAATATTTTTTAAAAATGAATTATAAATATCTTCTTTAAAAATATTTAACTCATCAAAAAGTAAAAAAATCTTTTGCTTTATGGTGGTTTCAACGCTTTTAACATAATATCCTTTGCCGGGAATGGCATAAATAATTCCTCTTTTTTTGAGTTCATCATAACCTAACAAAACGGTATCGCGAGACAATGAAAAAGCCAGACAAACTTTATTTACTGACGGAAGTCGGTCACCTTTAACTAATTTTTCTTCCTCGATTGCCTTTTCTATTGAGAGAATTATCTGCTTATATTTTGGCAATCCTATGTTGTTTTGAATCGAAATAATATTCATAAAAAAATAGATTTTGGTGCAATATACAAAAAACTGGTAGGTACTGGTATGCTAACGAAAATAATGTTTCTATTTTTGGATTTCATTTTTTGCAAAAATAGCATGGAAATAAAACATATATCGCAGTTTCAAGATAAAACTAATTCTAAATTATTTGGTTTATCAGCTGATAGCGAAGAAATTCTCGCTTTTGAATTATCGAACAAAAACGGAATGAAGGCTCAGATTACAAATTTTGGGGCGACGGTTACTTCGTTACAAATTCCTGTTGCTAACGGAAAACTGGTAGATGTTGTTTTAGGATTTGATTCGGGAACATCTTATCTGACTTCTTATAATTTGCCAAGTGCACCTTATTTAGGAACTACTGTTGGACGTTATGCTGGCCGAATTAATAAAGGTGTTTTTTCTTTAAATGGTAAAACATTTCAATTAAATACTAATAATAACGGGAATGCGTTACATGGCGGAAATGCTGGTTTTGGAGAAAAATTATGGAACGTTACAAATATAACTTCTAATGAAAATCCGTCGATAACATTCAGTCTTTTGAGTGGTGATTTAGACGAAAATTATCCTGGAGAATTACACGTAGATTTAACGTATACATTGACCGAAAATAATGAATTGCAACTGGATTATAAAGCAACTTCTACTAAAGATACGGTGATTAATTTAACGCATCACAGTTATTTTAATCTTGATGGTCATGACGGTTCTGTTTTAAATCAGGAAATGTTTATCAACTCAGATAAAATTTTGGAAACGAATAACGAGAATATTCCAACCGGAAATTTCACGGCTCTTTCTAATCATGATTTTGATTTTAGAATAGCAAAAAAATGTCCTGCTTCCATAGACAATTCTTTTGTAATTGAACCTACGAATGATGTTGTTGCAAAATTATTCAGCACAAAAAATAATTTACAAATGAGTGTTTACACAGATCAGCCAAGTGTACATATATATGTTGGCGGAAATTGTTTTGATACTCTTAAAGGAAAAGAAAATGTTGCGTATCATTCGTCAAGCGGAATTTGCTTTGAAACTCAGAATTTCCCGGATGCGCCAAATCATGCTCATTTCCCGAATTCAGTTTTGAAAAAAGGAGCAGAATATCACCAAAAAACAATTTATAAATTTGAGAATATAAAGTAGTATTTTTTTAAAATCAATTTGCAAAAACTACTAAAAACACCATTACAATCAGACTATAATGAATAACATTTTAATACAAGACACAACGGCATTTTTTGAGAAATCATTTGGATCTGCTCCTCAAAAAATTGTACTTTCTCCGGGAAGGATTAATATTATTGGTGAGCATATTGATTATAATGACGGTTATGTTTTGCCAGCAGCAATTGACAAAGTAATTTGTTTTGCGTTTGAGAAAAACAACACCAAAAAATCTAAAATAATCGCTATTGATTTAAATGAAGAATTCGAAATTGACTTAACGCAGGAGATTCAATTAAGCGATGTTGTATGGACTAATTATATTCGTGGTGTAATAAAACAATTGCAGGATAACGGATTTTCGTTTGAGGGTTTCAATTGTGTTTTTAGCAGTAATATTCCGGTTGGTTCCGGATTGTCATCTTCAGCAGCTTTAGAGTGCGGGACAATTTTTGGAATTGCAGCACTTTTCAACCTGGAAATTAAGAAGGTTGATATTGCTTTATTAGGACAAAAAGCCGAACATTGGGTTGGGATTAATTGCGGGATTATGGACCAGTTTTCAAGTGTTCACGGTCTTAATAATAAGGTAATAAAACTAGATTGCAATACACTGGAATTTGAATATCACAATGCTGATTTTAAAGATTACTCTTTGGTTTTATTTGACAGCAATGTAAAACATTCGCTTTTTACATCTGAATATAATACGAGAAGAATTGAGTGTGAGGAAGGATTATCGATCATTAAAAATCACTTTCCGGAAATCAAAAGTTTTAGAGATTGTACTGAAGAACAACTTTTGAGTATTGAAGATAAAATGAGTGCAACTGTGTTTAAAAGAGTGCATTATGTTGTTAAAGAAATTAGCCGTGTAACTAAGGCATGTGAGGCTTTGGATAACGGAAATATAGAAATTTTAGGACAATTGCTTTTTGAAACACATTATGGTTTATCGCAAGAGTATGAAGTAAGCTGTGAGGAGCTGGATATGCTTGTAGATACCGCAAAAGCTGACGATAGAATAATAGGTTCTCGTTTAATGGGTGGAGGTTTTGGCGGATGCACCATCAATTTAATAAAAAAAGGGCATGAAAATGAGGTAAAAAGTAAGTTTTCAAATCATTATTTAGATACATTTGGGATTGAATTAAAATTTTATGATGTAAAAATCTCAAACGGAACAACATTACTTTAAAAACCACCAGAACAAAAATGAAAAATTTTGACATTAACGAGGATCCTCACAGACGTTTTAATCCATTACTAAATGAATGGGTTTTAGTATCACCTCATCGCGCGAAACGTCCATGGCAAGGACAAAATGAAACTATTTCAACTGAATCTTTACCAAAATACGACGAGACCTGTTATCTGTGTCCGGGAAATGTTCGCGCCAATGGTGTAAACAATCCTAATTATGATAGCAGTTTTGTTTTTGAAAATGATTTTGCTGCTATGAAGCAGGACGAAATTATTTTTGAAGAAGATATCAAACACACTTTTTTTAAAGCAAAACCGGAACAGGGAATTTCAAGAGTGGTTTGTTTTTCTCCAAGACACGATCTTACATTACCGGAAATGGAAATTGACGGTATTGAAAATATTATCAGAACCTGGCAAAAAGAATATACTGATTTAGGAAATATAAAATATATCAATCACGTTCAGATTTTTGAAAATAAAGGAAGTGTTATGGGTTGCAGCAATCCGCATCCGCATGGACAAATCTGGGCACAATCGTCATTGCCAACTCAGGTTGAAAAAACGCAAAATAGCCTAAAATCTTATTTTGATAAAAACCACAAGACGCTTCTTGAAGATTATGTAAAAGCAGAATTAAAAGCCGGACAACGTATTGTAATCGAAAACGATCACTTTGTAGCATTAGTTCCTTTTTGGGCAATTTGGCCTTATGAAACTATGATCGTAAGCAAAAAAGCGATTAATAAAATCACTGATTTTAATGCCGAAGAAACTAACGCTTTCGCTAAAATATTAAAACAATTAACAACAAAATACGACAACTTATTTAGTACTTCATTCCCGTATTCATCAGGAATTCACCAAGCTCCAACAGATGGTTTAGAGCATCCGGAGTGGCATTTTCACATGCATTTTTATCCGCCTTTATTACGATCAGCAACGGTTAAAAAATTCATGGTAGGATATGAAATGTTGGGAGAATCGCAGCGTGATATTACTCCTGAAAAAAGTGCGGAAATTTTAAGGCAGCAATCAGAAGTACATTATAAAAAAGAGGTGAAAATCAAATAAAAAAAGAGTCACACTAAGTGTCATTTTAAAAATTTAACAGAATAATTTGTTTATAAATGTAAAAAACACATTTAAAACAGTGTAGTTCTCATTTTTTATTTTAATTTTGGCTTTCGTTCTTATTTTCATAAAAAAATAACAAAATAAAAACATATATCATATTTAAAACCACCATTGAATAACAAAAACAGGTTTAAAGATTTCTCTAATCAATTAATTTTTAAACCTGAATAAACAAATACCTATACTAATTTTTAAAAGACTACTAACAATGAACCAGAACCTCGCTTTCGCAGATTATGCGGTTTTTATTATTTATTTCATCATAGTTTCTGCCTATGGTTATACTATTTACCACAAACGTAAAAAAGATGAACATGATGCCAAAGCTTACTTTTTAGCCGAAGGACATTTAACTTGGTGGGCTATTGGAGCTTCTCTGATTGCATCAAATATTTCAGCTGAACAATTTATCGGAATGAGTGGTGAAGGTTTCTTTTTAGGAATTGCCGTTGCTGCTTACGAATGGATTGCTGCTATTGCATTGATAATCGTTGCGGTTTGGTTTATTCCGGTATATCTTAAAAATAAGATTTATACAATGCCTCAATTCTTAAAAACACGTTATAACGAATCGACTGCGTTGATTATGGCTGTTTTCTGGTTGTTTTTGTATGTTTTTGTAAACTTAACTTCTATATTATATTTAGGAGCAGTTGCAATTAATGGTTTAGCGGGTGGTGAATATCTACACGTGATCATGGTTGGATTAGCTGTTTTTGCTTTGTTTATTTCTCTTGGAGGAATGAAAGTTGTCGCTTATACTGACGTTATTCAGGTTGCTGTTTTAATCATTGGAGGTTTGGTAACTTCATACATTGCTCTTACAACTGTTGGACAATATTTTGGAGTTGGCGAAAATGCAATTGAAGGTTTTAAAGTTTTAATGAGAGAAGCTCCGGAGCATTTTAAAATGATTATCCCAAAACCACATGATACTGTAGTTACAGCACAAACTTCTCAACTTGCTATTGACAAATACTTAACTTTCCCTGGTATATTATCTTACCTGGCTGGTATCTGGATCATCAACTTAAACTACTGGGGTTGTAACCAATACATTACTCAAAGAGCTTTGGGTGCTGATTTGCAAACGGCTCGTACAGGTATTTTATTTGCTGGTCTATTAAAATTATTAATGCCTTTAATTGTAATGTTACCTGGTATTGCTGCTTATGTTTTATACCAAAACGGACATTTACCTCAATTAGTTGGAGGAAAAGATGGTGCTTACTCTGCTGTATTAACTTTCTTGCCAACAGGATTAAAAGGACTTTCTGTCGCTGCATTGACTGCTGCAATTGTAGCTTCATTAGCTGGAAAAGTAAACAGTATTTCTACGATTTATACTTTAGATATTCATAAAAAATACATCCAGAAAGAAGCTGGCGAAAAACAACAAGTAAACATTGGTAGAATTGCCGTTTTTGCTGCAATGCTTTTGGCTGTTTTATTTACATGGAATGACCTTTTAGGAATTGGCGGAGTTGGTGGATTCACTTACATTCAAAAATACACTGGTTTTATTAGCCCTGGAGTTTTCGCAATGTTTATTCTTGGTATGTTCTGGAAAAGAACAACTGGAGCTGCGGCAATTGTTGGAGTAATTTTAGGATTCTTATTATCTGTTTTATTCAATGAATATGCTCCGGCATTATTCGGAAACGAGACCTTATTATATACTGCTTACTCTAATGGTAAAGGAGCATACGAAATTCCATTCCACATTTGTATGGGATTATCATTCTTCTTCACAACATTAGCAATGGTACTAATTAGTTTTGCAGGACCAAAAGTTAATCCTAAAGCGTTTGAAATAGACTCTGAAATGTTTAAAGTAAAACCACAAACAACGGTTTTAATTGTAATCACTATATTATCTATTATCGCATTGTACGTTAAATTCTGGTAGTATAAATTTTTTACTATATTATTTTTTGAAGAATAAAGACTATCATTTTTTGGTAGTCTTTTTTTTTAAGATTAATTTAAAAAAGAATCTTGGATCAATCCTGATCCAAGATTTTTCTTCTGACTTTTTTTGCTCATTTTGAAATGAATACAACTTGAGAGATTTCACCTTCGCCTTGTAATACCATTTTCATTTTCAGAATACTTCTTGCAGTCCTCAACTGCTAAAAACTCGATCTTCATTTTATCGCACAATATGCCTTATTGTGTCATTTTAATAACGTATTGAGGTGTCTTTCAAAATAACCTGGCTCTAAATTTACTGTAATGTGCAATAAAAAAAATTGCGATATGGTTTGGTTAGACAATACTTTAGCGCATTAAGTATACCTGAAAAAACGACCATTTTGTTTAGAGGCATTTGGCATTGGAGTTCCAATACCTACTTGAGAATAAGATGCGTAACTAACTAAAGTTAAAAGTAGAGAGAGTAATTTATTCTTCATGAGTTTAATTATTAAGGTTATAAAAACAATATAATTACAGCAGAAATAAAAAAAATTGGTGGAGAAATAGAATATACGCAGATGTTCTTTTTACCATAACATCTTTAAAGTTTATCTTAAATTTAAAATAAGCGAAAGGCTTGTATCAGGAAACAATAAAAAAGAGGAGTGTTGAAGTATATTAATCATTCGCAACTATGCGCATAATACACCAAGATTAACCCTTCTGAGAAGGTCTTTTTTGTCTCTGATTTTTTTGTAGGCTTTTTATAAAAAGGAATAGTATTACCTAAAAATATAAGATTATTATTATGATAATTACTTTCCAAAACAATACCGTAAAGCTATTAAATTTTAAAACGCTAATAGTCAAAATATTATATATTTTTTTATTACTAAAAAACCTATGTTTAATTATTTCAAATATTTATGATTCATTTTCTACCTATTAATGTTTCTTTCCTATTTTTTTCTCTGTTTAATTTCGTCTATTAATTATTGGTTTTGCTTTTGTATTCTTTGTTTTTCTTCTGTTTCAATAATATCCATCTCCGGAACTTTAGGAGTGTCAATATATAAATCTGTATTTATTGGCATAAAATAAACGTTAAGACTTGGCAGCTTAACCTATCCAATTATAATTAGTGCTAATTGAACAAATATGAGTGCTCAAATAAATTTATATATGCCATACATTTACAAATATACGCAAACATTTTAATTATAGTAAAACAAATCTTACTTAAATATATTTTTAAGTACTCTTTTACCTTCAAAAAATAAATTCAGCATAAAAAAAATCTGCTTCATAATGAAACAGATTTTTTAGTAAAACCATTATATATTTCAGAGATTCAATTTCTCCATTAGTAAGCTATTCTTTATCCAAATTGTCTTTCTGCATGTTCAGCAAATAAGCCATATTCTTAATCACATGATCGTGTTTCTTAACAAACGGGTTTTCTTCATTCCAGACATAACCAGCCAAAACAGAGCATATTTTTGCTTTTACATCCGGATTTTCGGGTTGATGAAAAAATAAAGTCTGAAGATTTCCTGTGTACCATTCTTTCACGTAAGTGGTAAAAACAGCAATTCCGCGTTTCATGTATTCTGTAAATTCAACTTCCCAGTCTACTTTGATTCCTTGTGATTCTTTAAGGTATAATTTTGCTGCCAACATTCCTGATTCTGTAGCAAAAGCAACTCCTGACGAAAAAACCGGATCTAAAAATTCAGAGCTGTTTCCAGTCAAAGCAAAACCATCACCATACATTCTTTTTACGGCTCTCGAATAATTTTCGAGTTTTACAGGTTCAAATAAAAACTCCGTTCCTTTAAATCTTTTGATATAATAATCTGACTTCTGAATTGCATTTCGCAAAGCTTCGGCATTATCTTTATTTTCAGAAAGTGAATTAATAAAATCCGTTGGACCTACAACACCTAAACTCGTATTTCCATTCGAAAACGGAATTACCCATAACCAAACTTCAGTTTCCAGAATATCAAATGAAATCTGAGTTCCCTCAACACCTTCTTCTCTATTAATGTCTTTTACGTGTGTAAATATCGACGAATGCGGATCTAGTTTAGAGGGCGTGTCAAGATCCAGAAGTCTTGGTAAAACCCTGCCATATCCGCTGGAATCAATTATAAATTTGGCGTGGATCTCTTTTAAATTTCCATCTTTATCTTTTACAATTGTTTTAGAATTTTTTCCTTCAAAAGAAACTTCCAAAACCTCTGTTTCAAATTCCAGATCAATACCTTTTCTAAGCACTTCCTGTGCCATAGTGTTATCAAAATCAGCGCGGGGAACCTGCCACGTCCAATCCCAGCCTTCACCAAATTTCTGGCTAAAATCAAAAACACATATTTCTTCACCTCTAATGAAACGAGCTCCGAGTTTTTTCTCAAAATTCATTGCATCAAGACTTTCAAAAAGCTCAGCTTCAGCAAAATGATCCATAACTCTTGGTATAAGGCTTTCGCCAACAACAAGTCTTGGAAATTTTGTTTTCTCTACTACTTTAATCTTAACATTATTGTTATGAAGATGTGATGCCGAAACACATCCTGACGGTCCCGCACCTATCACTAAAACATCTACAAACTCCTTTATCATAATAAGAATGTTATTAATTATTAACTTACATTTGCCATCATCAAAATAACTACATTTATTTTGATAAATAAAATTAAATTAGCGCAACAAAAAACGATTTAATGAACACAATTAATGAATATTTAAGTTTAGGAGAATTCGAATCTATTATTTTTGGGAATAACAAAGTTACAATCAGCGATGTAGTCCTAAATCGAGTAAATGAAAGCTTTAATTTCCTGAAAGAATTTTCTGGAAATAAAATTATATACGGTGTAAATACAGGCTTTGGTCCAATGGCCCAGTATAGAATTAAAGAATCTGATCAAATCCAGTTACAATACAATTTAATCAGAAGTCACTCTTCGGGAACCGGAAAACCTTTAAGCCCGGTTTGTGCAAAAGCCGCAATTTTGGCTCGTTTAAACACCTTGTCATTAGGAAATTCAGGAGTTCATCCTTCAGTAATTCACTTAATGGCAGAATTAATCAACAAAGATATTACACCTCTTATTTTTGAGCACGGTGGCGTTGGTGCAAGCGGAGATTTAGTACAATTATCGCACTTGGCTCTGGTTTTAATTGGCGAAGGCGAAGTTTTTTATAAAGGAGACAGAAGACCAACTCAGGAGGTTTTTGAAATTGAAGGTTTAAAACCTATTCAGGTAGAAATTAGAGAAGGTCTGGCTTTAATAAACGGTACTTCTGTAATGACCGGAATTGGAGTTGTAAATGTTCATCATGCTAATAAATTATTAGATTGGTCGTTAAAATGTTCTTGCGCCATAAACGAATTGGTTCAGGCTTATGACGATCATTTTTCTGAAGAATTAAACCAAACCAAACGTCATAAAGGACAACAGGAAGTAGCTTTAAGAATGAGAAAAAACCTTTCTGACAGTACTTTGATCCGTAAAAGAGAAGATCATTTATATTCAGGAGAAAATACCGAAGAAATCTTTAAAGAAAAAGTTCAGGAATATTATTCGTTACGTTGTGTACCTCAAATTTTAGGTCCGGTTTTAGAAACCATAAACAATGTTGCTTCTATTTTAGAAGACGAATTTAACTCGGCAAACGACAATCCTATTATAGATGTAAAAAACAAGCACGTTTATCACGGAGGAAACTTCCACGGCGATTATATTTCGCTTGAAATGGATAAACTGAAAATTGTTATTACAAAATTAACGATGTTGGCAGAACGTCAGTTGAATTATTTATTGAATTCAAAAATCAACGAATTACTGCCTCCATTTGTCAATTTAGGAACTTTAGGATTTAATTTCGGAATGCAGGGTGTTCAGTTTACTGCAACCTCAACAACTGCCGAAAGCCAAATGTTGTCAAACCCTATGTATGTTCACAGTATTCCAAACAACAACGACAATCAGGACATTGTAAGTATGGGAACAAATGCAGCGGTTATTACCTCAAAAGTGATCGAAAATTCTTTTGAAGTATTGGCTATCGAGATGATTACAATTGTTCAGGCAATTGATTATTTAGAACAAAAAAACAAAATATCGTCAGTAACCAGAGAATGGTATGATGATATTAGAAACATAATTCCTAAATTTAGTGAAGATCAGGTTATGTATCCGTTTGTTCAAAAAGTAAAAGATTACCTGATTAACAGTTAAGACTATATTTCACATTATTAATATTGAACCTTTAAGATCATGAAAAAAACACTTATTTTTTTATTCGTATGTTGCATTCAATTTGTTAATAGTCAAGAATTGGCTTTAGTTAAAAAAGACTCTAAAATTGGATACATTTCTAAAGACGGAAACTTTAAAATTGAGCCTCAATATAAATCTGCGAAGAGTTTCTCCGAAGGTTTAGCTGCTGTAGAAAACGGCGGAAAATGGGGTTTCATTGACACCAAAGGAACCTGGATAATTCCGGCAACTTTTACTGACGCCAAAGATTTTAACAGCGGGATTGCAATCGTAAAAAACGATAAAGACTGGGTGTATATTAATACTAAAGGTGAAATTCAGAAAGCACCAACTTCTGAAAAATTATATGATTTTGATAACGGTGTTGCTTTCATAAAACAAGGAAATAAAATTGGTTTAATCAACCCTAAAATGGATGTTGTTTTAGAACCGAAATACGACATAATCAAGCCTTTTGAAAATGGTTTCGCAAGAGTAGGAAACAATAAAAAATGGGGAATTATTAATACTTCAGGAAAAGAATTAATTGAACCTGCCTACGACGAAATAGGAAATTATTTTAAAAACACATCCTGGGCAAGAAAAGACAAAACCTTTGGAATTGTAAGCGCAGGAAGTTTTATTCCGGTTGATGGTGCTGAAAAAATTTGGGATTTTGAAACACAGGATTTAACGTTCGCTAAAAAGAATGGAAAAATTGGATTCATTGACTTAAAAGGAAATTGGGTAATTACTCCTATATATGATAAAGCAAAAGCATTCTCGAAAAATTTAGCTCCGGTTTGTGTGGGTTCTAAATGGGGATATATCAACCCAAAAGCAGAATTCGTAATTGAGCCAACTTATAGTGATGCAGAAGTTTTCAGCACAAACGGATTGGCTCCTGTGAGAGAAAAAAACTGGGGATTTATCAATGAATCAGGAAAATTAGTAATCCCAACACAATACGGAATTACAGCAAACGGAATTATTGCCATGTTTGTACAGCAAGATAAAGGATTTATTGATGGTGTAGCAAGAGTAAAAAATGAAGGGAAATGGGGATTTCTTAAACCGGACGGAACTGTATTAAGTAATCAATGGTTTGAAAATGCTGAATTATTTTCGAAATCATCAGAAAAAAATCAACCAACTGAAATCGCCGCTGAAAAACCTAAATCAGAAACAAAACAAGAAAAACCAGCAGCAAAACCAGCAGCTAAGAAAAAGAAATAATAGTTATCTCCAATAAAAGGCGATAACATTTATGACCAGTAAAAAATAAAATCAACATAAATGAAATGTGTATTAGTAACAGGCGGTTCAAGAGGAATTGGCAGTGCTATTTGTAAAAAATTAGCCGTTGAGGCCAGCTATCATATTCTGATTAATTATCATTCGAATAAAACAGCTGCCGAAGAAACGCTTCAGGAAATACAAAAATTAGGAGCAACGGGAGAAATCTTGGGTTTTGATGTTTCTAATTATGAGGAAGTTAAAACCACTTTAACAAAATGGCAGGAAGCAAATCCTGAAGCCATTGTTGAAGCGATTGTAAACAATGCCGGAATTACAAAAGATGGTCTTTTTATGTGGATGACTCCCGAAGACTGGAACGGAGTGGTAAACACAAGTTTGAACGGTTTTTTTAATGTTACACAGTTTTTTATTCAAAAAATGTTACGCAATAAATACGGCCGAATCGTCAATATGGTTTCAGTTTCAGGAGTAAAAGGAACAGCAGGACAAACCAATTATTCGGCAGCAAAAGGCGCGATTGTTGCTGCTACAAAAGCATTAGCACAAGAAGTTGCCAAACGAAATATTACTGTAAATGCTGTAGCTCCGGGTTTTATCAGAACAGATATGACAAGCCAATTAGACGAGAAAGAATTATTAAAACTAATTCCCGTAAATCGTTTTGGCGAAGCCGAAGAAGTAGCAGATTTAGTAAGCTTTTTAATTTCTAAAAAAGCAAGTTATATTACAGGAGAAATTATTAACATAAACGGAGGAATATATTCATAAAAAATTACTCATAAGGTCTGATTTTTGAAGTTCATATAAACACATAGAAACATAGTTTTTATGTGTAAAGAATTTAAAAAAGAAATATATTTCTCTCACATAGATTAGCTATGTGTATTTCAAATAAGTGAAACACTTTTTTGAATTTACAAAAGCTATATTTCTATGTGTTAAAAATAGGCATAACAGACTAAAAATTACTTTGAAAGACAATGAATAAGAGAGTTGTAATTACTGGAATGGGAATTTATTCTTGTATCGGAACTTCTTTAGATGAAGTAAAAGAATCTTTATACAACGGAAAATCCGGTATTAAGTTTGACGCCGAAAGAAAGGAATTTGGTTTTCAGTCTGCCTTAACGGGAATGGTTCCCAAAGCTGATCTGAAAAACTTATTGACCCGCAGACAACGTATGAGCATTGGCGAAGAAACCGAATATGCTTATATGGCTACAATTGAAGCTTTGAAAAATGCCAATATCGACGACACTTTTTTTGATAATCGCGAAGTGGGAATCATGTACGGAAATGACAGCGTTTCAAAAGCTGTTATTGACGCCACAGATATTGTTCGAGAAAAAAAAGACACTGCATTAATAGGTTCCGGAGCCATTTTTAAATCGATGAATTCTACCGTAACGATGAATTTATCTACGATTTTTAAACTCCGCGGAATCAATCTTACCATTAGTGCAGCTTGTGCAAGTGGTTCACACTCTATTGGATTGGCTTATTTTTTAATAAAAGGCGGATTCCAGGATATTATTATTACCGGAGGCGCACAAGAAATTAATAAATATGCCATGAGCAGTTTTGACGGTTTAGGTGTTTTTTCGAATAGAGAAAACGAACCTGAGAAAGCTTCCCGCCCATTTGATGCTGATCGCGACGGATTAATTCCGAGTGGTGGCGGTGCAACGTTAATTCTTGAAAGCTACGAATCAGCAATCGCACGAGGTGCAACTATTATTGCCGAAGTTGTAGGTTATGGATTCTCGTCAAACGGAGGTCATATCTCAACACCAAATGTCGAAGGCCCGTCTATAGCCATGCAACGAGCACTTGACGACGCACAATTAAAAGCAACTGATATTGATTATATAAATGCACATGCAACCTCAACTCCGGTTGGAGACGGAAACGAAGCAAAAGCTATTTTTGAAGTATTTGGTGAGAAAAATCCTTACGTAAGTTCGACAAAATCAATGACAGGCCACGAATGCTGGATGGCTGGAGCCAGTGAAATAATCTATTCTATCTTAATGATGCAGAACGATTTCATTGCTCCCAACATCAATTTAGAAAACCCTGATGAAGATGCTTCTAAATTAAATTTGGTCAAAACTACTTTAAACAAAAAATTTGACATATTTTTGTCCAATTCCTTCGGATTCGGAGGAACCAACTCTGCGTTGGTGGTTAAAAAGTTTAAATTGAACGATGAATAAAGAAGAGATTATAGCAAGAATTAATGGTTTTTTGGTTGATGAATTTGAAGTAGATAATGATGATATTGAACCAGATGCGAATCTAAAAGATACACTTGGGTTAGATAGTTTAGATTATGTAGATTTAGTAGTTTCTATTGAATCTAACTTTGGTGTAAAACTGGTTGAAGCTGATTTTGTTGGCATTGCTACTTTTCAAAATTTTTACGACCTTATTGATACCAAACTAAAAGCCAAAGCTGTTTAATGAGTCAATGGGATGGCAAATCAAAAGGAACAGTTTTAGGTTATAAAATATTCGTTTTTTTAATACAAAAAGCGGGTGTCAGGTCTGCTTATGTCTTACTTTATTTTGTAGCTTCTTATTACTTTTTGTTTCTAAAGAAAAGCAATCAGGCCATTTTTTATTATTTTAAAGAAAGGCTGAATTATTCCTATTTCAAATCAAAAAAAATGGTTTTCAAAAGTTATTACACTTTTGGACAAACCATCATTGATAAAGTTTCCATTTCAGCCGGAATGCGAAATAAATTTACCTATGAATTTGACGGAATTGATGTTTTGAAAAAACTTCTGGCCGAAAAAAAAGGTGGAGTTCTTATTAGCGCGCATATCGGAAATTTTGAAATTGCCGAACATTTTTTCGGCGAAATAGATCTTGATTTTCAAATCAATTTGGTTACAACCGATTTAGAACATTCGGCTATTAAGAATTATCTGGAAAGTGTAACTCAAAAACCAACCGTAAAATTTATCATTATCAAAGACGATTTGTCTCATATTTTTGAAATTAATGCGGCTCTGGCCAATAACGAATTAGTTTGTTTTACCGGCGATCGTTATTTTGAAGGCACCAAATCTCTTTCAGAAGAAATTCTGGGTAAAGAAGCCAATTTCCCTGCGGGTCCGTTTCTAATAGCTTCCCGATTAAAAGTTCCCGTTGTTTTTGTTTATGTAATGAAAGAACCTAACCTGCACTATCATTTATACGCCAGAGAAGCAACCGTAAAACATCGTGACGAAAAAGCATTATTGAAAGAATACGTAAAAAACGTTGAAAGTATTGTGCAGAAATATCCATTACAATGGTTTAATTATTTCGACTTCTGGAACCAGCTTAAAAAATAGCCCACAGATTTAACAGATTAAACTGGTTTTCGCTGAATTTATTTATTATTTCTTTGCAATTTATGCCTTTATAGGACAATCAAAAAACAGTGGGAATCCGTTTAATCCATCAAATACGAGTGTCAATTTAAGAATACAACTTAAAAAATTTGCAATTTCACGGCTTTGTGAGAAAAAAAACCGGCGAGAACCAGTTTAATCCGTTAAATCCGTGCGCCAAAAATCAAAACATTAAACAAGAAAATTCGTTTAAATAAATTTACCTATTTTTGCTTACTACCAAAGCAACTAACCTAATGAAAAATGTTCTCGTTATTTATTATTCTCAATCCGGACAGTTAGAAACTATTGCGCAAAACATTGCAAAACCATTTCTAAATTCAGAGAATATAAATGTGACTTTTCACGAAATACAATTAGAAAAACCTTTCCCGTTTCCGTGGAGTAAAGATGCTTTTTTTGATGCCTTTCCAGAATCGTTTTTACAAATCCCAACAGCTTTAAAACCAGTTCCTGAAGAAATTCTAAATACAAAATTTGATTTGGTACTTTTCCATTATCAGGTTTGGTATTTATCGCCTTCAATTCCGATAAACTCGTTTTTAAAAAGTGACGAAGCCAAAAAAATACTGAACAACACGCCAGTTGTAACCATCAGCGGTTCAAGAAACATGTGGATTATGGCGCAGGAAAAAATTAAAACTTTATTAAAAGAAGCCAATGCCCAATTAGTAGGCAATGTAGCACTGGTAGATCGTGTTGGAAATTTAATAAGCGTTATTACAATTGTAGAATGGATGTTCTCTGGTGTTAAGAAAAAATATTTGGGTATTTTTCCATTACCAGGAGTTTCAGAAAAAGACATTAACGAATCTCCAAAATTTGGAGAAGTAATGCTTTCAACCTTCAACGAGAATAATTTAGACGATTTACAGCCAAAATTGGTACAAATTGGTGCCGTAAAAATTAGTCCGTACTTAGTAACTGTAGACAAAACGGCCAATAAAATTTTCAATAAATGGTCAAATCTTATTCATAAGAATCAAAAAAACAAGAAAAAGCTTCTAAAAGTATTTAATGTTTATTTATTCCTCGCAATATGGCTAATCTCGCCAATAGTATATATATTGCATCTTATTTCCTATCCATTCAAGTTCAAAACCATAAAAAAAGAAACTCAATATTATCAAGGAGTTTAGAAGACGAAATTTAATTATGTTTGACGTATATATTACCAAAGCCGCAAAATATTTGCCTAACGAAGCTGTTTCAAATGATGAAATGGAAGCTTATTTAGGTCTTATCAACGATACTGCCTCAAAAGCAAGACGTATTATTTTGCGCAACAACAAAATTACAAGCCGATATTACGCTGTTGACAAAACAGGAAAAAGCACACACAGCAATGCCGAACTAACAAGAAATGCTATTTTACCATTATTCGACGAAAATTTTACGCCTCAGGATTTAGAAGTACTTTCATGCGGAACTTCAACTCCGGACATTTTTCTGCCTTCGCACGCTGCGATGGTTCATGGTCTGCTAAAAAATAAATCGGTAGAATTAAACTCTTCAACAGGTGTTTGCTGTGCCGGAATGAACTCTCTTAAATTTGGTTTTCTTTCCGTACGTTCTGGAAATTCAAAAAATGCAATCTGCACAGGATCAGAAAAAGTTTCGACTTGGCTGAATGCTCAAAAATACAATCACGAAGCAGATAATTTAAAAAATCTTGAAGAACAGCCAATCATCGCTTTCAAAAAAGATTTTTTACGCTGGATGTTATCTGACGGTGCCGGAGCTTTTTTATTAGAAAATAAACCAAGTGGAACTGTTTCTCTAAAAATAGAATGGATGGAAGCTTTTTCGTATGCCTACGAATTAGAAACCTGCATGTATGCCGGAGGTGATAAATTAGAAACCGGAGAAATAAAATCATGGAGCGATTATGCGCCGGAACAATGGTTAAACGAATCTGTTTTTTCTATCAAACAAGATGTAAAATTATTAGATGAATTTATCCTGACAAAAGGTGCCGAAAGCATGAAAGATGCGATGGATAAAAACAACATCAAATCTGAAGATGTCAATTATTTTATTCCTCACGTTTCATCTAACTTTTTTGTCGAAGGATTAAAGAAAGGATTAACTGAAAAAGGAATTGGAATGAGCGATGAAAAATGGTTCATGAACCTTTCCAGAGTCGGAAATGTTGGTTCTGCTTCTATTTATTTAGCTCTTGAAGAATTAATGAATTCCGGTAATTTGAAAAAAGGAGATAAAGTTCTTTTATCAGTTCCGGAAAGCGGAAGATTTTCTTTTGCCTACGCTTATTTAACCGTTTGCTAATGGAAACACTATCTCTTTTAAATAAAGAAGCTGTCGAAAATTTATTGCCACAAAAGTTTCCTTTTGTCATGGTAGATAAAATGTATTCTTATACCGAAACGTCATTAGTTTCCGGTTTAAAAATTCAGAACGACAATCTCTTTGTTGATGATAATTCTTTTTTAGAAGCAGGTATAATTGAGCATATGGCACAATCTGTAGCCTTGCATACCGGATATCAGTTTTTTTTAAAAAACGAAACTGCACCAACAGGCTATATAGGTTCTATAAAAGATATTGAAATAAAAAAATTCCCAAAAGTCAACGATACAATTCAATCAGCTGTAACAATCCTGCAGGAATTCGCAGGAATAACGTTAGTTGATATTGTGACTACTTTAAATAATGAAGAAATTGCCCGCGGACAAATGAAAACCGTTTTGGCGAAATAATATAGGTATGAAAGCCGGAGTTGACATACAAAATTACCTTCCGCACCGAGCACCAATGCTCATGGTAGATCTAATCCTGGAAGTAGATTCCAGTTTTGTAGAAACGACATTCCTTATAAAAGAAGACAATATTTTTGTTGATAATAACATTTTTATCGAAGCCGGTTTAATCGAAAACACAGCACAAACCTGTTCTGCAATTGTAGGCAAAAAATATTTTTTTGAAGAAGACGGAACAGAAAATGAAAACGTAAATGTGATTGGTTTTATCAGCACATTAAAAAACCTGAAAATACATTTGTTGCCAAAAGTTGGCGATACAATTATTACCAAAGCAACTTTGGTTTCAAAATTTGCAGGCGACGATTATACTTTATGTACCATGAGTTGCGAAAGCTTACTTGGAGATCAAATACTTTTAGAATGCGAAATTAATTTATTCATTCAAAAAACAGTTTCGGTTGAATAATTCAAAAAAAATCATTTTACATCTCGTAATCCGAATCGGAATTTTGATTCTTTTACTTGGTTTGATTTTCTCATTTTGGTATTTTACCTATGATCCTCATAAATATTGTGACGAAAGGCAACACAGACATTTTGATGGCGGTTTAGGAATGTTTGTTCTTCTATTTCTGATAACACAAATGTTTTATTTGGGATTACTAATAGAAATGATTTATTTATTTGTAAAGAAAAACAGAATTTTAGCTTTTGCAAATCTGGGATTTTTAATAATTAGTTTATGTATAGCGTTAGTCTGTATGTTTCTAATAAATTAAATTAAATATGGAAAAAGAAAATGTACCACAAGATAAAAGCAATTTAACGAAAAATAATGTAAAAGAGCTTTTATACGCAACTGATGAAAACGGCAATTATACTACGACTTTGAGTACAGGCTGGGAACCCAAAACAATCGCACTTTCAAATTCTATCGATGAAATAAACGAGCGTATTGCCGATGCCAGACAACAAGTCTTAAATGGCGAAGTAAGTCCGATTGTTTATTTTATGGAAGTCAACAAAATGGATCTGACTATTTTATCAAGTTACGTAGGATTTTGGAAATGGCGTGTAAAAAGACATTTTAAACCAAGTATTTTTGCAAAACTAAACGATAAGATTCTGCAGAAATATGCCAATACATTTGAAATTTCAATTGAAGAATTAAAAAACAGCATCACCAAATAATGGAATTAACTTTCACACATCATCAGTCTGCTCACTGTGAGAATGGAGTAGCGTCAAATCTGCTAAAAAACAGCGGATTAAACATCAGCGAACCGATGGTTTTTGGTATTGGCTCAGGGTTGTTTTTTGTATATCTGCCTTTTATAAAAGTTAACTATGCTCCGGCAATAAGTTACAGAACTTTGCCCGGACATATTTTTAATAAAGTTGCCAATCGTTTAAATTTAAAAATAAAAAGACAAAAATTTTCATCCGTATCAAATGCCAACAAAGCATTAGACGAAAATTTAAAAAACAATATCCCAACCGGATTACAAGTTGGCGTTTACAATTTAAGTTATTTTCCTGAT
The DNA here is from genome assembly GCF_963422545.1 of uncultured Flavobacterium sp. NCBI lineage: Bacteria > Pseudomonadati > Bacteroidota > Flavobacteriia > Flavobacteriales > Flavobacteriaceae > Flavobacterium > uncultured Flavobacterium sp. Next base: position 20,291 of record NZ_OY730260.1, on the reverse strand, counting down.
GAATATCGTTTTCATTTCAACGCACATAATCTAGTTGTTTACGGAAAAACAGAAACTGATTATTTAATCAGCGATCCTGTGATGGAAACCGTTACCACTTTAACACATGACGAATTAAACAAAGTGCGTTTTGCCAAAGGTGCGTTTGCTCCAAGAGGACAAATGTATTATCCAATTCAGATTCCAAAAGACGTTGATTTCAAAAATGCGATTATTAAAGGAATAAAAAATACCTGTCGCGATATGTTGGCACCAATGCCAATTGTAGGCGTTCGCGGAATCAAATTTGTGTCTCAACAAATTAGAAAATGGCCTGCAAAACACGGTGTTAAAAAAGCCAATCATTACCTCGCGCAAATGGTGCGTATGCAGGAAGAAATAGGAACTGGCGGCGGTGGTTTCCGTTTTATATATGCTGCCTTTTTACAAGAAGCCTCGGTTATTTTAAATAATGAAGAACTAAAAAATCTTTCGAAAGAAATGACTCAAATTGGAGATTCCTGGAGAGATTTTGCCGTAGAAGCTTCCCGTATTTATAAAAATCGAAGTGCCAAAGAAGACGCTTACAATGCTATTGCCGATGAACTTCTGGACATTGCCAATCGCGAAGAAATCTTTTTCAAAAAACTAAAAAAAGCAATTAGCTAAACATATTTTGCAAACCCTTATAAAAATAGAATCCCTTTCGAAAAAGTACAAAAATGCAGAAATGTATTCTTTGAACGACGTTTCGTTAGAGATAAATCAAGGTCAGATTTTTGGTTTATTAGGCCCTAATGGTGCCGGAAAAACCACTTTAATCTCCATGCTCTGCGGATTAATAAAACCAACTTCAGGACATTTCACAATTGATGGTTTTAACTATGCAAGTCATTCGTCAAAAATCAAAAAAATCATTGGAGTCGTACCTCAGGAATACGCCTTATATCCTACGCTGACCGCTCGCGAAAATTTACATTACTTTGGAAGCATGTACGGATTAAAAGGTTCCGACTTAAAGGATAAAGTAATTGAAACTTTAGACCTTTTGGGTTTATTAAAATTTGCCGACAAACGCATCGAAACTTTCTCTGGCGGAATGAAACGCAGAGTTAATTTGATTGCGGGAATTCTTCATAATCCAAAAGTTTTATTTCTGGACGAACCAACTGTTGGTGTTGATGTACAATCTAAAAATGCTATTATAGAGTATCTAAAACTTTTAAATCAAAACGGAACTACAATTATTTATACGTCGCATCATTTGGCTGAAGCCGAAGATTTCTGCGACACTATTGCTATTTTAGACCGAGGTTTGATTTATGCGCAAGGTTCACCGTTAAGTTTAATTGCTTCGACTAAAGGAACAAGAAATCTCGAAGATGTTTTTATTTCATTAACCGGTAAAGACTTTAGAGATGAGCTATAAAATTTGGATGTCAGTCGTAAAAGAATTTCTCCTGCTCAAACGAGATTTAGGAGGTTTAATCATTTTATTTATAATGCCTTTGGTTTTGGTTATCACGGTAACGTTGATACAAGACAGCACTTTTAAAACCGTCAGCGATACTAAAATTCAAATTTTATTGGTCGATAATGACAACGGTTCAGTTTCTAAAACTGTTTTTGACAATTTAGAAAAGAGTCAGCTCTTTAGCGTTATTACTCAAATTGACAATAAACCAATTACTGAAGAAGTTGCCAGAGAAAATGTTTACAAAGGAAAATTTCAATTGGCAATTATAATTCCGAAAAATCTAAGTGTTGATCTTCAAACCAAAATTGATCAGAATGTAGAAAACATTGTGAGTAAAATGGGTTTAACAGAAACCGATACTACAGCGCAAAAAACGAATAAAACAATTAAAGAGAAAGAAGTGAAACTTTATTTTGATCCAGCTGTTCAAATGAGTTTCAAAAATGCTGTCATGAGTTCTATTGATAAAATGATTTCGCAAATCGAAACAAAATCAATTTATACTACTTTCCAAAATCAATTAGGAGAAGAAAACACAAAATTCGAGCAAAAGAGTTTTATTACTTTTAAAGAAATTGTTCCGAAAATAAACAACAAAGAAGTATTGCCAAATTCGGTGCAGCATAATGTTCCGGCATGGACACTTTTTGCGATATTTTTTATCGTAATTCCGTTGTCTATTAATATTGTAAAAGAAAAATCACAAGGAACATTTGTTCGATTATTAACCAATCCAGTTTCGAATTTAATTGTCATCATTGGCAAAACCATTACTTATTCTGTCATTTGTATGATTCAGTTTTATATGATGGTTGCTGTTGCTATATTTTTATTTCCACATATTGGTTTACCTCCCTTAAATATCGAAGGGCATTTATTTTTAATGAGCGTTGTTGCTTTATTTTCAGGTTTCGCAGCCATCGGATTCGGAATTTTATTAGGAACTGTGGCAAATACGCAAGAGCAATCGGCCCCATTTGGTGCGACAAGTGTACTTATTTTAGCCGCTATTGGCGGAGTTTGGGTTCCAGTTTTTGCAATGCCAAAAATCATGCAGCTTATTGCAAAATCATCACCAATGAATTGGGCATTAGAAGCATTTTATGATGTTTTATTACGTAACGTTTCTTTCCTGGAAATCATCCCAAAAATAAGTTTGCTATTTTTGTTCTTTATAATCACAACATCCATCGCATTATTCTATGACAAAAAGAAAAGAACAGTTTAACGAGGCAACTGACTTAACGGTTTCGCATGAAATCAGAATTCGTTTTAACGAAACTGATCCACTCGGAATTGTTTGGCATGGCTATTATATTACCTATTTTGAAGATGGACGAGAAGCATTTGGACGCCAACACGGACTTACCTATTTAGATATTGCTAAAACCGGTTATACAACACCAATCGTAAAATCAAAATGCGAACATAAATTGTCATTGCGTTACGGCGATGTCGTAACCATAGAAACAACGGTTGTTGATACGCCTGCAGCCAAAATGATTTATCGTTTTAGAATTATAGACGAAAAAGGTGAAGTTGCTTGTACAGGTGAAACCGTTCAGGTATTTCTGGATAAAGAAGGAAATTTAATGCTGACGAATCCTCCTTTTTATGAAGAATGGAAACGAAAAGTTGGGTTGTTGAAGTAAAGTTTTAGCCACTAATTACACCAATTTTCACGAATTATAAAATAGAAAATCCGCGTTAATCCGTTTAATCTGTAAAATCTGTGGCCCATTTGGCAGCCAGAAAAAAATCATAAAATGTTAAGAGAAGTATATATCACCGAAACCAATTGTATCACGCCCTTAGGTTTTGATATCGAATCGAATGTTGAAGCTATTCTTCGTGGTGATTCCGGCATTCAGTTTCATAATGACATTTCTTTAATGCCAAACTCATTTTATGCTTCAATCATTCATGATGAAAAAATAAACAGTGCTTTTGAGAAAATTAGCACTGATACAAAATATTCCCGTTTAGAGAAAATGATGATTTTGGCTTTAGAGCCGATTATCAAAAGTTCCGGAATTGAATTAAATTCGAAAACTGCTTTTATACTTTCGACCACAAAAGGAAATGTTACGGCATTAAAAAATGGTTCAGAAGAAAGTTTTAATAATGCACATTTAGATGTTTTAGCTAAAAATATTGCGGATTACTTTGGGTTTAAAACACAGCCAATTGTAGTTTCAAATGCTTGTGTTTCGGGAATTCTAGCTGTTTCTGTTGCCAAAAGAATGGTGCAATCTGAGCTTTATGACAATGTTTTTGTTGTTGCCGGTGACGAAGTTTCAGAGTTTGTTTTATCTGGTTTTAATGCTTTTCAAGCCATGAGCAATTTGCCTTGTAAACCCTATTCTAAAAACAGAACCGGTGTAAGTTTAGGCGAAGCAACCGCAGCAGTTTTAGTTTCGGCGGAAGCCAAAAACGCTAAAATAAAAGTTATTGGAGACAGTTCGATAAACGATGCCAATCATATTTCGGGTCCGTCAAGAACAGGCGAAGGTTTGTTCAGGAGTATTCAGAATGCGATGAAAGAAGCTCAAATCAATTCAGATAAAATCGATTACATTTCAGCACACGGAACCGCAACTCCATTTAATGACGAAATGGAAGCGATTGCTTTAAATCGTTTAGATTTACAAAACGTTCCTATAAATAGTTTAAAAGGATTTTACGGTCATACATTAGGCGCTTCGGGATTATTAGAAACCGTAATTGCAATTGAATCAGCAAATCAAAATATACTTTTTGAATCGAAAGGTTTTGATGAGATTGGTGTGAGCGAAGCTATAAATGTTATTAAGAAAAATGAAAAGAGAAATATTGAATTTTTCCTGAAAACAGCTTCTGGTTTTGGCGGTTGTAATACGGCTGTAATTTTTGAGAAAGTGAAACACGAATTGCACTAATTTTCACGGATTAATTAGTGTAATTTAAAAACCAAAATCAATTCGTGCTAATTTGTGGAATTAGTGTTAAATTAAAATAATGACTCAAAACAAAACCTACATACAATCCTATATCACCATCCAAAACAACGAAATTGTTTTGAACGGAACTTCTATATTCAAAATTGAACCAACTGATTTTGCTGATTTTTCTAAACAAGCGTATCGTAATTTCGATATTCAATACCCGAAGTTTTTCAAAATGGATGCTTTGAGCAAATTGGCTTTTTTGGGATCAGAACTACTTTTGAGTCCGATAACTTCAGGTGAACAAGAAAATAATATTGCTTTGGTTTTGGCTAATAAATCATCGAGTTTAGATACTGATATAAAGTATCAGGAATCTATTTCAGATAAAGAAAACTATTATCCAAGCCCGGCAGTTTTTGTTTATACACTGCCAAATATTTGTCTGGGAGAAATAAGTATTCGCCATCAGCTGAAAAGTGAAAATTCTTTCTTTATATTTGATGCCTTTAACACTGAATTTATGTCGAGCTATTCAGATATTTTGCTGAATACAAATAAGGCTGACGTGGTTCTTTGTGGTTGGATCGAATTTTTTAATGACAATTACAAAGCTTTTCTTTGCACTATTAGTAAAGAAGAAAGCACAAAATATACAAACGAAAATATCAATACATTATATAATAAATAAGCATGGAAGCATTAAAAGAAGAATTAAAAAACAAAATCATTAGCACTTTAAATCTTGAAGATATCGTAATCGAAGACATTGCTGATAACGATCCTTTGTTTGGAGATGGTTTAGGTTTAGACTCAATTGATGCACTTGAATTGATCGTGATTCTTGATAAAGATTACGGAATTAAACTGGTTGACCCAAAAGAAGGAAAATCTATTTTTCAGTCTATAGAAACTATGGCTGCATATATTCAGACGAACAGAACTAAATAGACTACTTAGACTTGCTTAGATTTTTAGACAACTTAGACAGGATTGTCTAAAATCCAGAAAACGCAAAATTTAAGCAAGTCCAAAAATCTAAGAAGTCTAATATCTAATAATCTAAGAAGTCTAAAAATGAAAGGTGTTGCAATAACGGGAATGGGAATTATCTCTTCGATTGGAAATTCAGTCGAGGAAAATTTTATTTCGTTAATCGAAAATAAAGTTGCCATAACTCGCATCGAAAATATTTCGACGGTTCATGTGGATATTATTAAGGTTGGAGAAATTAAAAAAACCAACGCCGAATTAATCAGCGAATTGCAACTTGCTGAGGATAATAACTTTTCGAGAACGGCTATGATTGGTGCATTTGCTGCTAAACAAGCCGTTAAAAATGCCGGAATTACGTCGATAAACGAATTCAAAACCGGACTTATTTCAGCTACTAGTGTAGGCGGAATGGATATGACCGAAAAGCATTATTACAATTATTTTAAAGATCCTGAACTCGTTAAATATATTAGTTGTCATGACGGCGGCGATGTTGCCGAAAAGATTGCTGAAGAATTGGGTCTAAAAGGAATGGTTACGACTATAAGTACCGCTTGTTCATCTGCAGCAAACTCAATTATGTTGGGTGCGCGTTTAATTAAAAACGGAAAACTGGATCGTGTAATTGTTGGCGGAACTGATGCCTTGGCAAAATTCACCATCAACGGATTTAAGACTTTGATGATTTTATCTGACGATTACAACAAACCTTTTGACAATAACCGGAAAGGACTAAATCTGGGCGAAGCCGCTGCATATTTGGTTTTAGAATCTGATGAAATCGTTGAAAAACAAAACAAAAAAGTTTTGGCTCGTGTTTCAGGTTATGGCAATGCAAATGATGCTTTTCACCAGACTGCTTCTTCTGAAAATGGAGATGGCGCTTATTTGGCTATGAAAAAAGCTTTTGAAGTTTCGGGTTTACGACCAAGTGAAATTGATTACATCAACGTTCACGGAACAGCAACTCCTAACAATGATTTGTCTGAAGGAAGAGCTTTACTCCGAATTTATGGCAATCAAAAAGTTCCTGATTTTAGTTCTACCAAACCTTTTACGGGGCATACTTTAGCAGCAGCTGCAGCAATTGAAGCCGTTTATAGTGTTTTGGCAATTCAGAATAGTGTGGTTTACCCGAATTTGAATTTTGAAACTCCGATGGAAGAATTTAATCTGAAGCCACAAACTTCTTTAAAAATGAAAAATATCGAGCACGTTTTATCCAACTCTTTTGGTTTTGGAGGAAATTGTTCAACTCTTATATTTTCTAAAAGCTAATGAGAAAGACATATATAAATGGAGTAGGTTGTATTTCGGCACAAAAGACATTTGATACTGTTTTTTTAGAAGAAGCTGTTTGTAATCAAAATGAGACTGTATTTTCAATAGTTGCTCCGGTTTACAAAGATTTTATTACACCGGCTGCAATTCGAAGAATGGCAAAAGGAGTAAAAAACGGAATCGTAGCTTCGGCATTAGCCTTAAAAGATGCACAACTTAAAAATGTAGATGCCATCATTACCGGAACAGGTTTGGGATGCATTGAAGATTCTGAAAAATTCCTGAAAAATATTCTCGACAATAACGAAGAATTCTTGACACCAACTTCGTTTATACAATCGACGCATAATACCGTTGGTGCTCAAATTGCTTTGTCATTGCAATGCAAAGGGTATAATTTTACGTATGTAAACGGAGCTGTTTCTTTTGAGTCGGCACTTTTAGATGCTAAAATGCAAATCCAGGAAAACGAAGCCAATTCTATTTTAGTTGGTGGAATTGACGAAAATGGCGACTACACAACATCACTTTTTAAACTGATAGGTCGAATCAAACAAGATGGAAATGAACCTTACGACGTTTTAAATCCAACTTCGACAGGGGCTATTTTTGGTGAAGGAGCGAGTTTTTTTGTTCTAGAAAATGAAAAAAAAGACACCACTTATGCTCAGGTTCTAGATGTTGAAATTAAAAATACGCTGGAAGAAAACGAAGTCGAAAAAGAAATAATTAATTTTTTAAACGCCAATAATTTACAAATTTCAGATATTGACGCAGTGGTTTTAGGTTTGGATGGCAACATCACTTTTGATTCTTATTACAAAAATCTGACTGAAAATGCTTTCGCAAAAACGCCTCAATTGTATTATAAACATTTGAGCGGCGAATATGATACGGCTTCGGCTTTTGCTTTATGGATGGCTTCAAAAGTAATCAGAACTCAGGAAATTCCAGAAATTATAAAAGTAAATTCTATTGAAAAACCAGCGTATAATACCATTTTATTGTACAATCAATTAAACGGGAAAAATCATAGTTTTACGTTACTTTCAAAATGATAACGCATAAAAACATATCACTCTTTTTTATCTTTTTATTGCTTTTATTATTTCTTCTGAACTTTTATATTGCAATACATTTTGGGTGGTTTGTAACAATTATTTTGATTTGGTTGGGAATAAATGCTTTTGGTTCTTCTCGAATTTCATCCAATTATCATGTAAAAGCTTTCTGCAATAATCCGTTAGAAACAGAGAAAAAAATCGCTCTTACTTTTGATGATGGCCCGAGTGTTTTTACTTTAGATGTTTTAAAACTGCTAAAAAAATATAATGCAAAAGCGACTTTTTTCTGCATTGGAAAAAATATCGAATCACATCCTGAAATCGTAAAACAAATTATAGCCGAAGGTCATTTGGTTGGAAATCATTCGTACAGTCATTCTCCTTTTTTCGATTTTTATAATGCAAAAAAAATAACCGAAGAACTTCAGAAAACAGATATCCTTCTGGAAAAATTTACCTCAAAAAAAATCAACTTCTTTCGTCCGCCTTATGGAGTTACGACACCATCGATCAGGAGAGCTTTGCAACTAACCGGTCATAAAGTTATTGGCTGGAGTATTCGTTCGCTTGACGGCGGAACAAAAAATCAAAATTTAATTTTCAATCGAATTATAAAACGTGTTTCTCCCGGCGGAATTGTACTTTTGCACGATACGGGATCACACTCTGTTTTAGTATTGGAACAATTTTTGCAATTTTTACAGCAAAACAATTATGAAGTGATTTCGGTTGAAGAACTTTTGAATCTTAAAGCTTATGAGATTGAACGCGGATAAAACGGATTTTTCTAATCATTTTAATCTGTGAAATCTGTGGCCAAAAAAATTAAAGCACATTTTTTTAAAAATATGAAAACTAAAATAGCACTCTTAATTCTATTTATTTCAGGCAATTTGTTTGCTCAGGAACAAAAAATGACCGATGCAGAAATTGCGTCTTTTAAACAAGATGTAAATGTTGTTGCTAAAAAAATCAAAACTTTAAGTACTGATTTTGTTCAGTATAAACATTTAGATTTTTTGTCAAAAGATATTGAAACTTCGGGAAAAATGGTTTTTAAAGAACCATCCCTTCTTCAATGGCAATATAAAAAACCATATAATTATAGTATTGTTTTTAAAAACGGAAAAATCCTGATTAACGACGAAGGAAAGAAAAGTGCAGTCGATATTGGCAACAGTAAAATCTTTGGCCGCATTAATAAATTGATTGTGGGCAGCGTGAGCGGAAATATGTTTGACGACAAAGAATTTACAATTTCGTACTTTAAACTAAAAGGGCAAAATCTTGCGAAATTTGTTCCGAAAGATGCTACGCTGAAAAAATACATCAAACAAATCGAACTGACTTTTGATAAAGAAGAAGCCACAGTTGTACAAGTTAAACTACTGGAATCATCTGAAGATTATACCCGAATTGTACTTAAAAATAAAGTGATCAATGCAAAAATCGACGATTCAGTTTTTAATAATTAATTGCCTTGTAGCATTAGTTTTAGTTTCTTGTGGCTCGGTCACAAAAAATTATACGCCCAAAAAACTAGACAAAACGTCTTATCAGGTTCCTTATTTTACAGACTCAAAAACTGATTATGTTTATAAAACCAACATTACAGTTTATGGTCATGAATTGACCGGAATTTTTATCGCCAAGAAAATAAACGACACTACACATCGTGTTGTTTTTACAACCGAATTTGGTAACAAATTGTTAGATTTTGAAATTTCTGAAAAGACTTTTAAAGTCAACTCGATTGTTTCAGAATTAGATCGAAAAATTTTGATAAACACTTTAACCGAAGATTTTCGTTTGCTTCTTAAAAAGGAATATTTGATTCAGGAACAATTCGAAAATGAGACCGATAACATCTATAAATCAGCAGATGGAAACCGCGATAATTATCTTTTTATTTCTAAAAATGGGTCGAAATTAGAGAAAGTTGTTAATGCATCTAAAACAAAAGAAAAAATAACGCTGTTTTTTAGTTCAGAAAACAATATTTTTGCGGAGAAAATTCAGATTATTCATCAGAATATCAAGTTAAAAATTGAGTTAAACTATTTTAAATCAGAGTAAAAACTTAATCTAAACCTAAACTTAAATCAAATCAAAAATGAGAAAAATAACCGTAATTGCCTTTGTTTTGTTTATCGGAATTATAACATCAAATGCACAAGTGAGAGTTAGCCCGGGAATTCGTGGAGGTTTAAATGTTTCAAGTTTTACCAATTTTGAAACTAGTGACTCAAAAACAGATTTTTATGTTGGTGGTTTTGTAGCTATAAGATTTAATAAATATTTTACACTGCAACCTGAATTAACCTATACCAGACAAGGTGCTCAAGTACACGACTATTTGATAGGAGGATATGGATATCGTTCAACTAATTATAATTTAAATTATTTGTCATTAGGAGCTGTTGCTAAATTTCATATTGGAGGAACTGGATTTCATATCTTAGGTGGTCCGTCATTGGATATTAAAACGGATGATAACTTCCCTACATACGAATACAATCCTGCTGGTGTTGACTTTGCTTTGGTTGGTGGTGTTGGATATTCTTTGCCAAACGGATTATCTTTTGAAGCACGATTCAAACAAGGGTTAATTGATATATATGGTTATGAAGGTATTGACACTTCTAGTAATTATTACTATGATAATGTTATTTTGAATAAGGTTTTTCAAATTGGTATCAGTTATACATTTAAAGTAAAATAAACATTTTGAATTCAAAAAAAATATACATCGCCTTAGTAGCTTTTTTTGTATTACATCAAATACAAGCGCAAGTTACTTTTAAACCGGGTTTGAGAGCCGGAGTTTCATTTTCTACCTTTTCGCAAACACGTTCAAGCTATAAACCTGATTTTTATATCGGTGGTTTCGGTGAAATCAAATTAACGAAAGTTTACACTTTGCAGCCTGAAATTACATTTAGTCAACAAGGTTCAAATAATGTTAAGACTTTTATTAATTATAATGGTGTTAATACTATTCAATCCAGAGATTTAGAAATCGACTATCTTTCTATTGCTATGATTAATAAATTTACCTTTAATGGTGGTTTTCAGTTTCAGGTTGGTCCAACTTTAGATTTTAGATTGCGAGATAATTTACTCTACGTAAACTCTGATGTCGATTTAGCTTTTGTTACGGGTATTGCATATAGATTACCTTCAGGATTAACTTTTGAAGCACGTTTCAAGAAAGGTTTAATTGATGTTTTAAACAGCGATTATTACGGAAGTAACGGCAATAATCAAGATTATTGGTTTGGAGATTACAATACAAATGTTAGCTTTCAATTAGGCATTTCTTATCCTTTTGGTAAATAAAAAATTATGGTTTTAAAAGATTTTTATAAAATACTTTCCGAAGAAAAAACAGGAGATTCTAAATATAATATTGCGATTCTGATCAACGAAAAACATGAAGTTTTCGATGGTCATTTTCCGGGGAATCCAATTATGCCGGGTGTTTGCATGATTCAGATTATTAAAGAACTTACAGAAGCAATTACCAAAAGTACTTTGATGATTCAAACACTTGCCAACGTAAAGTTTATGGCATTGATTAATCCTGAAGCTACTCCAGAATTGCGTTTAGAACTTGATATTACAACAACCGAAGATGATTTGGTTAAAGTAAAAAACACGACTTATTTTAACGACACTGTTGCTTTGAAATTAAGCAATGTCTACAAAAAAATATAATTATGAAATTACTATTGTCATTACTACTTTGGATAAATTTTGCTGGCACTCCGGATTTAGCAACGATCAGAAAAATGTATCCCAACGTAACAAAATCAGATAGTAATGCCAAAGAATTTTCGGCAAAAATGGCTGATATCTCAGACAATGATGACAAGATTTTAGTGGCTTACAAAGCCGCTTCAATTTTATTAGATTCAAATTATCAAAAGAAACTAACAAATAAAATTGCCCGTTTTAAAGAAGGTGCAAAACTCCTTGAATCAACCATAAAAAGCGAACCTAATAATATCGAAATTAGAATGATCCGGTTGAGTATTCAGGAAAATGTTCCCCGAATTACAGGCTATAAAAAGAATATCAAAGAAGACCAAAAATATATTACAACACATTATGCAGAGCAAAACGGCGCTTTAAAAGATTACCTAAAAGACTTTATTTTACAATCGAAAAGCTTCTCTGAAAAAGAGAAACAATTCGTAAAGTAAGCTAAAGAGAAACTCTAAATGAAACCTATAATACCACAGCAAGAATTGCTTAATTCGACCCATTTTTGTGTCATTGTTCCCACATACAACAATCACAAAACGCTAAAAAAAGTGCTGGATTCTATTTTAGATTTCACTACCAATATCATTATTGTTAATGATGGATCGACCGATGAAACTTTTGAGATTTTAAAACAATATTCGCAATTCACGCAAATTCATCATCCTGAAAACTTAGGAAAAGGACGAGCATTGAGAAATGGCTTTAGAAAAGCAATCGAAATGCATTTTGAATATGCAATCACTATTGATTCTGATGGACAACATTTTGCTTCTGATATTCCAAATTTTATAACCGAAATTCAAAAAGAACCAAATACTTTATTGATTGGGAGCCGAAATATGACGCAGGAAAATGTACCAAAGAAAAGTAGTTTTGGAAATAAATTTTCGAACTTCTGGTTTAAGTTCGAAACCGGAATTGAACTGGATGATACACAATCAGGCTTCAGATTGTATCCTTTAAATTTAATTCCGAAACAATTTTATACCAACAAATTTGAGTTCGAAATTGAAGTTATTGTTCGTTCTGCCTGGAAAGGTATTGTGGTTAAAAACATTCCAATTCAAATTTTGTACGATCCTGCAGAACGCGTTTCACATTTTCGTCCGTTTAAAGATTTTACTCGAATCAGTATTTTAAATACCGTTTTGGTTATCAATGCATTGTTGTATATCAAACCGAGAGATTATCTTAGAAAAGCAAAAAAAAAAGGATTTAAAAAGTTTTTTCTTGAAGATATTTTAGAAAGCAGTGATTCTAATTTCAAAAAATCAGCATCAATTGCTTTAGGTATTTTCATCGGGATTTCTCCTTTTTGGGGATTTCAAACCATTTTACTTTTTACTTTCGCCGCTTTATTCAGGCTAAATAAAGTCATTGCTTATCTGGCGTCAAATGTGAGCTTTCCTCCTTTTATCCCGTTTGTTATCTATGGTTCTTTAAAAATGGGAAGTTATTTTGTGTCAAACGAAGCTCCTTTAATTTTAGACAGTTCTATCACGCTCGACGATATTCAGAAAAATGCAACGCAATATATCATCGGAAGTCTTATTTTAGCATCCGTTTTGGCACTATCAGTTGGTTTATTAAGTTACTTGCTTTTAACAGCTTTTAGTTCTAAGAAAAATTACAATAATTAAATATTTTGCAGCAGATTAAACTGATTTACACAGATTTAAAATCAATTTAATCCTTTTATCCCGATAGCTATCGGGAGTGCAAAAAAACAATAATAAATACCACATGCATCATTATTTTTACACTATTCATTTATTTGTAAACCGACGAAAATCATTGTCAGTTGTGTTGGCTATTCTGATGCTTTTTGTGTTTGGATTTTTTGCTTCTAAAATTAAGTTTGAAGAAGATATTACCAAACTTATCCCAACAAACGACAAGGCTGATGTCACCGCAAAAGTTTTAAAACAACTTAATTTTGCCGATAAAATTACCGTTATTTTCAAACTCGAAAAAAACGGAACAAATGAAGATTTAAAAGAAATGGCAACTGCTTTTTCTGATAGCGTTACTAAATCCAGCAAACCTTATATAACTGGAATTCAGGGAAAAATTGACGAGGAAAATATTCAGGAAACCATAGATTTTGTTTACAATAATCTTCCTCTTTTTCTGGAGAATAAGGATTATAATGCTATTCAAAATAAACTTCAAAAAGACAGTATTGCTGCAGCTGTTCAGGGCAATTATAAATCAATTATTTCGCCTTCGGGATTTATAACTAAAGATTTTATACTGCAAGATCCGCTTGGGATTTCTTTTATTGCTTTAAAAAAATTACAACAGCTGAATATCGGTGACGATTTTACGCTTGACGGTGGTTTTGTGATGACGAAAGACAAAAAGAAATTATTGCTTTTTATTACGTCAAATCTTCCGTCGAGCGAAACAGAAAAGAACACCGTTTTTGCCACCAAACTAAAATCTATTCAGGATAATCTGAATCAGAAATTTAAAACCAAAACTTCGATCAGTTACTTTGGTTCCGCATTAATTGCCGTTGCAAATGCCAATCGAATTAAGAGCGATATTATTTTAACGACAACAATCGCGATGATTACGCTGATGTTGATCTTGATTTTGTTCTATAGAAAAGTATTAATTCCGTTAATCATTTTTCTTCCAACCGTTTTTGGAGCTTTCTTTGCCGTTGCCTTTTTATATTTTGTAAAAGAGCAAATCTCAGCCATTTCTCTCGGAATTGGCTCTATCTTATTAGGAATCACGATTGATTATTCTATTCATATTCTCACGCATTACAAACACAACAGCGATGTACAAACTTTGTACAAAGACATTACAATGCCGGTAATTATGAGTAGTTCAACCACTGCGGTTGCCTTTTTATGTTTGCTTTTTGTAAAATCAGATGCGTTGAATGATCTTGGAATTTTTGCCGCTGTAATTGTTATGGCTTCGGCATTTTTCTCCCTTTTGATTGTTCCGCATTTATACAAACCAAAAGAGAATAATTTTGATCACAAGAAAAATGTCATTGATAAATTGGCAAATTTCTCCTTTCACAACAATAAATTTTTAATTGGCTTTTGCGTTATCATCACCATCATTTGCTGCTTCACTTATAATAATGTGGGCTTCAATAACGATTTATCGCAGTTAAATTATGTTCCAAAAGAAATTAGAGCCGCCGAAAAAGAGCTGGAAAAAAGCACGAGTTTAACATCCAAAACCATTTATGTTGCCTCATACGGAAATAGTATGGAAGAAGTTTTGCAAAACAACAGCAAACTTTTCTCTGATTTATCAAAAGAAAAACAACAAGATAAAATATTAAATTTCAGTTCAGTTGGCGGAATTATGCTTTCGCAAAAGGAACAAAAACAGAAGATTGACAGATGGAATTCGTTTTGGGATACAAATAAAAAGCAGCTTTTAAAATCTGAATTGATTGACGAAGGTTCAAAACTAGGTTTCAAACCAACTACTTATACCAACTTTTTTGATCATTTAGATTTCAACTTCAAACCCATTTCTGCCAAAGAATATTTAAAAATTCAAACGTTACAGCTAAAAGAATTTGTAACCGAAAAGAATGGTTTTTTCACGATTTCTACTTTAGTAAAAGTGGCTCCGGAACAACGAGATGCTTTTGTGAAATCGGCTTCAGCCAAAAATAATCTCATTGCGATTGACCGTCAGCAAATGAATGAAACGTTTTTCAGCACCTTGAAAACCGATTTTAATTCGTTAGTAAATTATTCATTTGTGGCTGTAATTCTGATCTTATTTTTCTTTTTCAGAAGAGTCGAATTGGTAATTGTAAGTTGTATTCCAATTGCTTTAACGGGAATTGTAACAGCAGGAATCATGGGCGTTTTTGGTATTCAAATGAATATCTTTAGTATGATTGTTTGTACGTTGATTTTTGGACACGGCGTTGATTTTAGTATTTTCATGACAAGCGCACTTCAAAAAGAATATACAACCGGAAAAAACGAAATTGCCATTTATAGAACATCCATTATTCTGGCTGTTATTACCACGATATTAGGAATTGGCGCGATGATTTTTGCACAACATCCGGCGTTGCGATCAATTTCATCGGTTTCTTTGATTGGAGTTTTTGCCGCTTTGATTATCACGTTTATTTTCTACCCGATTCTGTTTAAATTATTTTTATCGAATCGTCCAAAAAACGGAAATGCTCCTTTTGAGTTACGATCGTTTTTACACGGTGTTTTATCCTTTTCTTATTACGGACTTGGCGGAATTTTAATGTCAATTTTCTGTTTGATCCTTATGCCGATAATTCCGTTAAACGAAAAAACAAAAATGAAAGGATTTAGATATTGCATTTCAAAATTCATGAAATCAGTATTGTATTCCAATCCATTTCTTCATAAAAAGGTCATTAATAAATTTGATGAAAATTTCGAAAAACCCGCAATCATTATTGCCAATCATTCGTCATTTCTTGATATTCTGACGATCGGAATGTTGAGTCCAAAAATTATATTTTTAGTAAATGACTGGGTTTACAACTCTCCTATTTTTGGCGCTACGGTAAGAAAAGCAGGTTTCTATCCCGTTTCTGAAGGACTTGAAGAAGGCGTTGAACATTTGCGCCAAAAAGTAAACGAAGGTTATTCGTTAATGATTTTTCCGGAAGGAACACGCTCAGAAAGTAATCAGATTAAACGTTTTCATAAAGGGGCTTTTTATCTTGCCGAAAAATTCAATTTAGATATTCTTCCGGTTTTAATTCATGGTGCTTCAGAAACACTTCCTAAAGGTGATTTTGTAATTCATGACGGCAGTCTTACGGTTTCTATTCTGGAAAGAATTACACCCGAAAATCTTTCTTTCGGAAAAAATTATGCCGAAAGAACAAAGCAAATAAGTACTTTTTATAAAGCTAAATTTCAGAAACTCCGTCAGGAAATTGAAGGACCTGATTATTTCAAAAAAATGCTTATTCACACTTATGATTACAAAGAAATTGAAATCGTAAATAGTGTAAAAAAAGATTTAAAAACGCATCTGGAAACCTATTATCACTTAAACCAGCACATTTCGGCGAAAGCCAAACTTGCACATTTCTCAAACGATCATGGGCAATTAGATGTTTTATTAGCATTGCAGGAACCACAGCGAAAAATATATTCCTATAATAATGACGAAGAAAAACGTGAAGTTTCTAAAACCAATTATATCGTTAAAAAGAGAAAAATCCTCTATCAGGAAAGTCTCGAATCAATTTTAGAAAATCAATATGATGTTGTTTTAATTTCTGATGAAAATTATAAAAATGATCTTGAAAAAATCGTTTCTGTAACTTCCTGTGTTATTTTAATGGATAGTTCTAATTTAAAAACCACTTTGATTAATAACTTTGGTTTTGATTGTGCTTTTGACCAAAATTCTATAATCATATTAAACAAAAACTAATATGAAAGAGCATTACGATGTAGTAATTGTAGGCAGCGGTTTAGGCGGTTTAGTATCGTCTATTATTCTGGCCAAAGAAGGTTACAGCGTTTGTGTGCTTGAAAAAAACAATCAATACGGCGGAAACCTACAGACTTTTGTACGTGACAAAACTATTTTTGATACCGGAATTCACTACATTGGAGGTCTTGAAAAAGGTCAAAATTTGTATCAGTATTTTAAATATATTGGTATTGTTGACCAGTTAAATCTGAAAAAATTAGATGAAAATGGTTTCGATATTATCTCTTTTGAAGATGATAAAAACGAATATCCACATGCGCAGGGTTACGAAAATTTTGTCGATCAATTGGGTGTTTACTTCCCGGATGAAAAAGCAAACATTGCAGCATATTGCGAAAAATTAAAAACAATTTGTGATTGCTTTCCTCTCTATAATTTAAACTGGGAAGGTAAATATGACAATGAAATTTTGGCACTAAATGCCAAAGAAACTATAGAATCCTTTACTGAAAATGAAAAACTAAAAGCGGTTTTGGCCGGTTCAAATTTTCTGTATGCAGGAATTCCGGATAAATCGCCTTTTTACGTTCATGCCCTTTCGGTAAACTCTTATATTCAAAGTTCATGGCGTTGCATTAATGGTGGAAGTCAGATCACGAAGCAGCTTTTAAAGCAGCTCAAAAAACACGGCGGCGAATTTTACAAATACAAAGAAGTTACCCGTTTTAATGTCGAAAATAACAAAGTAACATCTGTAGAAATGAAGGACGGAACTCAGGTTTCCGGCACTCGTTTCATCTCTAATATAGATCCAAAAACTACGCTGAAACTTGTTGGCGAAGAAAACTTCAGAAAAGCATTTTTTAGTAGAATTCAAAGTCTTGAAGGCGTTATTTCAGCTTTTAGTTTATATGTTGTTTTTAAGCCTGAAACTTTCAAATACATCAATCACAATCATTATCATTTCAAGAAAAGCAGCGAAGTATGGTCTGCTCATAACTACGATGAAGCTTCATGGCCAAAAGCTTTTATGGCTTCTATGAATGCTTCAAAAAAACAGGAAGAATGGGCAGAAGGAATGACTTTTATTACCTACATGAAATATGATGATGTGATACCGTGGGTTGATACTTTTAATACAACTGCTGAAAAAAATGATCGTGGTGAAAGTTACGAGGAATTCAAATCAAGAAAAACAGCTAAATTTCTTGATGAAATCGAACTCAAATTTCCGGGAATAAAAGATTGTATTCAGTCCATTCATACTTCTACTCCACTTTCGTATCGGGATTATATTGGCGGACACAATGGCAATATGTATGGTTATGTTAAGGATTCAGACAATCCTATGAAAACCCTGATTCCGTCAAAAACCAAGTTAGACAATCTTTATCTTACGGGACAAAGCATCAATATGCATGGGGTTTTGGGAGTAACTATTGGAGCTGTAGTAACGTGTTCAGAAATTCTTGGAAAAGAATATCTGGTGAATAAAATCAATCAGATATCTAAATAAAAGCGCTGATGAAAACCCGAATTATATTCCTTATTTCGATCGGTTTTTTATTGATGTTTGCTTCTTGCGGAACATCAAAATCAATGCGTCATGAACCTGAAATTTCGAATTATAATTCGGCAAAACCTGTCGTAATAAAACAATCTGACAGTTTATTTCTTTCAGGAAAAAATTCACTTTTAAAAAACAAACAGGGCATTTGGGAATTGTATGTTGAAGGTGATCCGTTGCAAATTGGATTAACAACCGGAGCTTTGTCAGATTCTCTTTTGAAAAAACAAGAACAGATTTTTTTCTCGAAAATAAAGGATCTCATTCCTTCAAAATTTGAACAAAAAATGCTTCGCTATTTTCTAAAATGGTACAATCGGAAATTATACTCGTATGTTCCGCAAGAATATCAATCGGAAATTTACGGTATATCACAATATACGTCGCACGATTTTGACAACATTGCACCGCAATATCAACGAAGTTTGTACCTGCATGCGGCACACGATATAGGTCACGCTTTGCAGGATTTGGCTTTAGTAGGCTGTTCGTCTTTTGCCGCCTGGAATGAAAAATCTGAGAATGGTAATTTAATCCTGGGACGTAATTTTGATTTTTATGTAAATGACGCTTTCGCGGAAAATAAAATCGTGGCTTTTATAAACCCAAAAGAAGGATATAAGTTTATGATGATCACCTGGCCCGGAATGATTGGTGCCGTTTCCGGAATGAATGAGGAAGGTTTAACGGTTACGATTAATGCCTCAAAATCCGAAATTCCGATGATTGCCAAAACACCGATTTCAATCGTAACACGAGAAATTTTGCAACATGCAAAGAATATTGATGAAGCGATTTCTATTGCGAAAAAGAGAGCCGTTTTTGTTTCTGAATCTATTATGGTGGGAAGTGCGATCGATAATAAAGCCGTTTTGATTGAGGTTTCGCCTAAAAAAATGGACGTGTATGATATTCCAAATAGCGATCAGTTAATTTGTTCGAATCATTTTCAAGGTGATGATTTAAAAAACGAAAAACGAAATCAATTGCAAATCGCCAATAGTCATTCTGAATACAGATTTGACAGAATGGAGGAACTTTTTAGTGAAAATCCAAAAATCAATCCTGAAATAGCTTCTGAAATTCTCAGAAATACAAATGGCTTACAAGATAAAGCGCTGGGTTATGGCAACGAAAAAGCACTGAATCAATTGATGGCGCATCACGGAATCATTTTTAAACCAGAAGAAAAATTGGTTTGGGTTTCGGCAAATCCGTATCAATTGGGCGAATTTGTTTGTTATAATCTCGATTCTATTTTTAAAGGAAAAAAATCAAATACTGTAGTTTCATTTCAGCAGAAAAATTTAAATATTGCTAAAGATCCATTTATTGAAACTACAGCATATCAGAATTATCAAAAATTTAGAATTGAAGATGATAAAATCGATTTGTATCTGAAAAAGAAAGAAACAATAAGCCCAGAATTTATCCGGAATTACCAATCCTTAAACCCTGATTATTGGGTTGTGTATTACAAAGCAGGGTTGTACTTTTATCAAAAAAAAGAATACCAGCTGGCGCAGTCTAATTTTGAAAAAGCGCTGACCAAAGAAATCACAACAGTTCCTGATAAATCAGAAATTGAAAAATATTTAAAAAAACTCAAAAGAAAATTACAATGATTCCAGCAATAGAAAAAAATTCTTTAGAAGAAATTAAAATTTTTCAGGAACAAAAATTAGCAGAACTTTTAACTTATATCAGTCAAAATTCTCCTTTTTACAAAAGACTTTTTGCAGGACAAAATATTGATATTTCGAAAATTAAAACACTCGAAGATTTACAACATTTACCTGTAACTA